>NZ_CP070608.1:3842500-4137993 GCF_017068455.1 Fulvivirga lutea | reverse complement strand
CCAGAAGCACCTATCGTAGGTACAGGCTTAGAAGGTAGAGTAGCTCTTGACTCTCGTTCTTTAATACTTGCTGAAGGTGACGGTGAAGTTGAATATGTTGATGCAACTAGAATTGTTGTTAAATATGAATGAACGATGATGATAAGCTTGTAAACTTTGACGATGATAGCAAAGAATACGAGTTGATCAAATTCAGAAGAACAATCAGGACACTTGCATAAACTTACTCCAATTGTTAAAAAAGGAGAGAAATTGTAAAAGGTCAACCTTTAGTAGAGGTTATGCCACTGAAAATGGAGAACTTGCTTTAGGAAAAACTTATGGTGGCGTACATCCTTGGCAAGGATACAACTTTGAGGATGCGATGTAATCTCAGAAAAAGTTGTAAGAAATGATGTTTTACTTCTATTCACATCGAAGATTTGAATTAGAAGTTAGAGATACAAAAAGAGGTGAGGAAGAATTAACTTCTGAAATTCCGAACGTAAGTGAAGAGGCTGTTAAGCATCTTGATGAGTACGGATAATAAGAACTGGTGCTGAGTTAAGGAAGGTGATATTTAATTGGTAAGATTACTCCAAAAGGAGAGTCTGATCCAACACCTGAAGAAAATTACTTAGAGCAATCTTTGGAGACAAAGCCGGTGATGTAAAGGATGCATCAATGAAAGCACCTCCATCTCTTAGAGGAGTTGTAATTGATACTAAATTATTCTCAAGACCTAAGAAAGATAAAGAGCTTAGAGCTAAATCTAAGAAAGAGTTGAAATCTTAAAGAATAAGTATAGTAAGCAACTATTGGATATAAGAGCTCAAGTAATTGAGAAGCTTACTATTTATTAAATGGTAAAACATTCAAGGTATCAAACATAAGTTTGGAGATGAGATTGTAAGTAAGGGTGTGAAATTCACTGGTAAGTTGATTGAAAATAATTCTTCCCTGAAAAGAATATTTACAAAGATGAAAGTACTTACAACGTACCTGAAGAAGTAATCTTGTATCGGATGTTAACCTTGATAACTGGACTAATGATGAGAAACGAATCAGTTAGTATTCAGACTTATCAAGAACTACAATATCAAGAGAAATGAGGTTGCTGGAGACTTTAAGCGTGAGAGATTTACTCTTGAGGTTGGTGGACGAATTACCTGCGGGAATCGTTCAGCTTGCTAAAGTTTACATCGCTAAGAAGCGTAAACTTAAAGTTGGTGATAAGATGGCAGGTCGTCATGGTAACAAAGGTGTTGTAGCCAAGATAGTAAGAGAAGAAGATATGCCATCTTAGAAGATGGAACTCCAATGGATATTTGTTTGAATCCATTAGGTGTACCTTCAAGGATGAATTAGGACAGATTTATGAAACTGTTCTTGCATGGGCGTGTTAAATTAGGTAGAAAGTATGCAACTCCAATATTCGATGGAGCTTCTATGGAAGAAGTTGCTAAAGAATTGGCAGAAGCTGGTCTACCAGAATACGGACGTTCTTACTTATACGATGGTCTAACAGGTCAGAAATTTGATCAGCCGGTTACTGTAGGTATAGCATATATGCTAAAACTTGGTCACTTGGTGGATGATAAGATGCACGCAAGATCTATCGGACCATACTCATTATTACTCAGCAGCCATTAGGTGGTAAAGCACATTTGGTGGTCAGAGATTTGGTGAGATGGAGGTTTGGGCACTTGAAGCATTTGGTGCATCTCACGTTCTACAAGAAATTCTTACAATTAAGTCGGATGAGTAATTGGAAGAGCGAAAGCTTACGAAGCTATTGTAAAAGGTGAGAACATGAGAAAACCTAATATTCCTGAATCATTTAATGTATTGGTACACGAATTACGTGGACTTGCATTAGAGATTACTTTAGACTAAATAATTAAAATTCAAACCAAGGCCTTGCGCCTTGGTTATTGAAATAAATAAACAAACTATGTCATTCAGAAAGAATAAAAAGCTAGACCTCGATTTTTCTAAGGTTACCATCAGTTTAGCATCTCCTGAGTCTATTTTAGAGAGCTCACACGGAGAAGTTACTCAGCCGGAAACAATCAACTACAGAACATATAAGCCGGAAATGGGTGGATTGTTCTGTGAGCGTATTTTCGGACCTGTGAAAGACTGGGAATGTCATTGTGGAAAATACAAGAGAATTAGATATAAAGGTATCATCTGCGACCGTTGTGGTGTAGAGGTTACTGAAAAGAAAGTAAGAAGAGAGAGAATGGGTCACATCGAATTAGTTGTGCCTGTAGCTCACATTTGGTACTTCAAGTCTCTTCCTAATAAAATTGGTTACTTATTAGGTTTACCTACTAAGAAACTAGACCAAATCATCTATTACGAAAGATATGTGGTTATTCAACCAGGTATTAAAGAAGAAGATGGTTTGGCAATGATGGACTTCTTGACAGAAGATGAATATTTAGATATTCTAGATAAGCTTCCAAGAGAAAACCAATTGTTAGATAATGATGATCCTAACAAGTTTATAGCTAAAATGGGAGCAGAGTCTCTTGAAATGCTATTAGCTCGTATCGATTTAGATACATTATCTTATGATCTAAGACATCAAGCTGCTACTGATACTTCACAGCAAAGAAAAGCGGAAGCTTTAAAGAGATTGAAAGTTGTAGAAGCATTCAGAGAGGCTAAAACTAGAATAGAAAACAGACCAGAGTGGATGGTGATTAAAATGGTTCCAGTAATTCCACCGGAATTACGTCCATTAGTGCCATTAGATGGTGGTCGTTTCGCTACTTCTGATTTAAATGATCTTTACAGAAGGGTTATTATCAGAAATAACCGTCTTAAGAGACTTATCGATATCAAAGCTCCAGAAGTAATTCTTAGAAATGAGAAACGTATGCTTCAAGAGGCGGTTGATTCATTATTCGATAACTCTAGAAAAGTAAATGCTGTAAGATCAGATGGAAACAGAGCGTTGAAATCTTTAAGTGATATGCTTAAAGGTAAGCAAGGTAGATTCCGTCAGAACTTATTAGGTAAAAGGGTTGACTACTCTGGCCGTTCGGTTATTGTAGTAGGACCTGAGCTAAAACTACACGAGTGTGGTCTTCCTAAAGATATGGCAGCTGAATTATTCAAGCCGTTTATCATTAGAAAGTTAATCGAAAGAGGAATTGTTAAGACTGTTAAGTCTGCAAAGAAAATAGTTGATAGAAAGGATCCTGTTGTTTGGGATATTTTGGAAAACGTATTGAAAGGACATCCTGTTCTTCTAAACCGTGCTCCAACCCTTCACAGATTAGGTATCCAGGCTTTCCAACCAAAACTAATTGAAGGTAAAGCAATCCAATTACATCCGTTAGTATGTACAGCATTTAACGCTGACTTTGACGGTGACCAGATGGCCGTACACGTTCCTCTTGGTCAGGAAGCTATATTGGAGGCATCATTATTAATGCTTTCTTCTCACAACATCCTTAACCCTGCTAACGGTGCACCAATTGCTGTACCTTCTCAGGATATGGTTCTTGGTCTTTACTACGTAACTAAAGGTAGAAAGAGCACGAAAGAAGAAAAGGTAAATGGTGAAGGCATGATGTTCTATAGTTCAGAGGAAGTAATCATTGCTATGAATGAAGGAATTCTTTCTAAGCATGCGCACATCAAAGTAAGAACTAAGGTGAGAAATGCCAATGGAGAGCTAGAAACTAAAGTTATTGAAACAGTAGCTGGTAGAGTTCTATTTAACGAGTCTGTTCCTGAGGAAGTAGGTTTCGTTGATGAGTTGTTGACTAAGAAGAAACTTCAGAAGATTATTTCTGATGTATTCAAAATCACTGGAATGGCTAGAACAGCACAGTTCTTAGATGATATTAAAGAACTTGGTTTCCAAATGGCTTACAAAGGAGGTCTTTCAATGGGACTTAACGATGTGGCTATTCCACCGGAAAAAGAAGCATTAGTTGAGCAGGCTAAACAAGAAGTTGATGCTGTATGGCAAAACTACTTAATGGGTCTTATCACTGATAACGAGCGTTATAATCAGGTAATTGATATCTGGACTAGAATAAACACACAATTGACTAATACTCTAATGACTCGTCTTGAAGAAGATGACCAAGGGTTTAACTCAATTTACATGATGATGCACTCGGGAGCGAGAGGTTCAAGAGAGCAAATCAGACAGTTAGGTGGTATGAGAGGATTGATGGCGAAACCGCAGAAGAACCTTGCAGGTTCAGTGGGTGCGATCATTGAAAACCCGATCTTATCTAACTTTAAAGAAGGTCTGGATGTATTAGAGTACTTTATCTCAACTCACGGTGCTAGAAAAGGTCTTGCAGATACAGCTCTTAAAACGGCTGATGCTGGTTACTTAACTAGACGTCTTGTAGATGTTGCTCAGGATTTAGTGATCACTGAGGAAGATTGTGGTACTCTAAGAGGCTTAACAGTGGCTGCATTAAAAGATAATGAAGATGTTGTTGAACCATTATCTGAAAGAATACTTGGTAGAGTTTCTGTACACGATATCTTCGATCCAATTACAGATGAATTGATCTGTGCTAGTGGCGAAGAAATTACTGAAGAAATCACTAACCGAATCGATGAAACTAGCATCGAAGAAGTTGAAATTAGATCAGTATTAACGTGTGAAACTAAGCAAGGTGGTTGTGCTAAATGTTACGGACGTAACTTGGCAACTGGTAGAATGGTTCAAGCTGGTGAGTCTGTAGGTGTAATTGCCGCACAGTCAATTGGTGAACCAGGTACACAGCTTACACTTAGAACATTCCACGTTGGTGGTACTGCTTCTAACATTGCTGTAGATGCCAACATCAAAGCTAAATTTGATGGTGTAATCGAAACTGAAGGAATAAGAACAATCAAGACTACCAATAAAGATGGTGAGAAAGTTGAGGTTGTTATGGGTAGAACAGGTGAAGTAAAGGTTGTTGATCCAAAGAAAAAACAAGTACTTATCTCAAATCACGTTCCTTATGGAGCTTTCATAAAAGTGAAAGATGGTGATAAAGTGGAGAAAGGACAGGAGCTTGTTTATTGGGATCCTTACAACGCGGTTATTCTATCAGAATTTGATGGAACTATTGAGTTTGAATCAATTATTGAAGGTATTACTTATAAAGAAGAATCTGATGAGCAAACTGGTCACAGAGAGAAAGTAATTACCGATACTAAGGATAAAACTAAGAACCCGGCAGTTATTGTAAACGCCAAAGACGAGTCTAAAGGATATAACATTCCGGTAGGAGCTCACTTAGCAGTTGATAACGGAGATAAAATTAAGGCAGGTCAAATACTAGCCAAAATTCCTCGAAGCATGGGTAAATCAAGAGATATTACAGGGGGTCTTCCAAGAGTAACTGAGCTTTTCGAAGCTAGAAACCCTTCTAACCCAGCTGTAGTTTCTGAAATTGATGGTGTTGTTACTTACGGTGGAATTAAGAGAGGTAACAGAGAAATCTTTATCGAGTCTAAGGATGGTATTAAGAAGAGATATTTAGTATCACTTTCTAAGCACATTCTTGTTCAGGATAATGACTTCGTGAAAGCAGGTTACCCACTTTCTGATGGAGCTATTACTCCAGCTGATATCTTGGCCATTAAAGGACCAACAGCTGTTCAGGAATACTTGGTAAATGAAATTCAGGAGGTATACAGACTTCAAGGTGTGAAAATTAATGATAAGCACATTGAAGCAATTGTTAGCCAAATGATGCAGAAAGTTATGATTCTTGATCCGGGAGATACAACATTCTTAACGAATGAGAGTGTAGATAAATTTGTATTTGCCGAAGAGAATGATAGAGTATTAGATAAGAAAGTTGTGACTGACGCAGGAGACTCTGAAAACTTCAAGCCAGGTCAGATCATTTCTCCAAGAGAACTTAGAGATGAGAACTCTACATTAAAGAGAAAAGATCTAAAATTAGTTGAAGTGCGTGATGCATTATCAGCAGTTTCAAAACCTGTATTGCAAGGTATTACTCAGGCTTCATTGAAAACAGAAAGTTTCTTATCAGCAGCTTCATTCCAGGAAACAACTAAGGTACTTAGTGAAGCAGCTATCAGAGGAAAGGCTGATGGTCTTCTTGGATTGAAAGAAAACGTTATTGTTGGACACTTGATTCCTGCAGGTACTGGACAGCGAAGATTTAAAGATGTTCTAGTTACATCACCTGAAGAGTACGATAACTTGGTTGCTGCCAATGAGGAAGCAAACAGTGAGAAGGAACTTCAAGCGGATAAATAATAATGGCTGAAGAAAAGGATAAAAAGGCGAACCCTAATCAGATAAACATTGAGTTGTCTGAAGAGGTAGCAGAAGGTGTATATGCTAATTTGGCAATGATTGCACACTCTAACAGTGAGTTTGTGATTGATTTTATCAGATTAATGCCGGGGGTACCTAAGGCAAAGGTAAAATCCAGAATTGTTGTAACACCTGAGCATGCTAAACGTCTAATGCTAGCACTGAAAGAGAACATACAGAAGTATGAAGACAATTTTGGTGAGATTAAAAAGACGGAAGAAGCTCCCAAATTCCCGATTAATTTCGGTGGAACGGTAGGGGAAGCCTAATAAATTAAATAAAATATGAGAGGTGGTATGCGGTGAAAATCGCATACCATTTCTTGTTAAATATATTTATGCTAAAGTATTTGATAAATATCACTGCTTTAGTACCTTTGCAGTCCGAATTTTAGAAACGAATAAAATTAAAGTAAAATATTTAATAAATGCCTACTATTCAACAATTGGTAAGAAAGGGTAGAACCAAATTGATGTCAAAGTCAAAATCTCCCGCTCTTGACTCTTGCCCTCAGAGAAGAGGAGTGTGTACAAGAGTATATACCACCACACCAAAAAAACCTAACTCTGCAATGAGAAAAGTTGCAAGGG
Source organism: Fulvivirga lutea (assembly GCF_017068455.1). Lineage (NCBI taxonomy): Bacteria > Pseudomonadati > Bacteroidota > Cytophagia > Cytophagales > Fulvivirgaceae > Fulvivirga > Fulvivirga lutea. Next base: position 4,131,099 of record NZ_CP070608.1, on the reverse strand, counting down.
TGAGGCTTACAAATGGAAAAGAGGTTAACGCTTATATTCCAGGAGAAGGTCACAACTTGCAGGAACACTCTATTGTTCTTATTAGAGGAGGAAGAGTTAAAGATTTACCAGGTGTAAGATACCATATCATTAGAGGTGCATTAGACACAGCTGGTGTAAATGGTAGAACACAGAGAAGATCAAAATACGGTGCAAAACGCCCTAAAAAATAAATCATAAATAAAGAATGAGAAAAGCTAAACCAAAAAAGAGATATATTCTTCCTGATCCAAAGTTCGGTGATACTTTGGTGACAAAATTTGTTAACTACCTAATGGTAGACGGGAAGAAGAGTATTGCCTACAGCATATTCTACGATGCAGTTGCAAAAGTAGAAAGCAAAACAGGTGAGAATGGTCTTGAAACCTGGAAGAAAGCGTTGAACAACATTATGCCTTCTGTTGAGGTGAAAAGTAGAAGAGTAGGTGGAGCTACTTTTCAAGTACCAATGGAAGTTAGACCAGATAGAAAGATTTCATTAGGAATTAAGTGGATGATCCGTTACTCAAGATTAAGAGGAGAGAAGACAATGGTTGATCGTCTTGCTGGTGAAATAATTTCAGCTTCTAAAGGTGAAGGTGCTGCTATCAAGAAAAAGATGATACGCACAGAATGGCAGAAGCAAATAAAGCATTTTCTCATTTCAGATTTTAATTAAGTATAAATGGCAAAGAGAGATTTAAGGTTTACTCGTAACATTGGTATCGCTGCGCATATTGATGCGGGTAAAACTACGACTACAGAACGTATACTTTATTATACAGGAGTTAGTCACAAAATAGGTGAAGTTCATGATGGTGCTGCCACTATGGACTGGATGGAGCAAGAGCAAGAAAGAGGTATTACCATTACTTCTGCTGCTACAACAGTATTCTGGCCATACAAAGGCGACCAATATCACATAAACATTATAGATACTCCAGGACACGTTGATTTTACTGTAGAGGTAAACAGATCGTTACGTGTTTTAGATGGTTTAGTATTCTTATTTTCAGCTGTTGATGGTGTTGAGCCACAGTCTGAAACTAACTGGAGGCTTGCTGATAACTATAAAGTAGCTCGTATTGGGTTTGTTAATAAAATGGACAGATCTGGTGCTGACTTCTTAAACGTATGTAAGCAAGTAAAAGAAATGTTAGGTACAAAGTCTGTACCTCTTCAATTACCTATCGGAGCGGAAGATAATTTCAAAGGAGTGGTTGATCTTGTTGAAAACAAGGCAATGGTTTGGAATGAAGAAGATATGGGAATGACTTACGAAGAAGTTGAAATCCCGGCTGATATGGTAGATGACGTTCAGCATTACAGAGAGCAATTAGTTGAAGCTGTTGCTGAGTACGATGAGAATCTAATGGAGAAATTCTTCGATGATCCGGATTCTATCTCTAGAGACGAAATTGTTGCTGCATTAAGAGCCGCTACTATTGACTTGGCATTCGTTCCGATGTTGTGTGGTTCTGCATTTAAGAACAAAGGTGTTCAGACGATGTTGAACTACGTGATGGAATTACTTCCTTCACCTCTTGATAGAGACAATATCGTTGGTACAAATCCAGACACTGAAGAAAAAATTACAAGAAAGCCAGATACAGATGAACCTTTTGCTGCACTTGCTTTCAAAATTGCTACTGACCCATTTGTTGGTAGACTTTGTTTCGTGAGATCTTACTCTGGTATACTTGAGTCAGGTTCTTATGTATACAATACAAGAACAGATAAAAAAGAGCGTATTTCTAGAATTTTCCAGATGCACGCTAATAAGCAAAACCAAATCGATCAACTGTATTGCGGTGATATCGGAGCGGTTGTTGGTTTTAAAGATATTAAAACTGGAGATACACTTTGTGATGAGAAATCTAAGATCGTTCTTGAATCAATGGTATTCCCTGAGCCAGTTATCGGATATGCCATTGAGCCAAAAACACAGGCAGATGTTGATAAACTAGGTATGGCTATTTCTAAGCTTGTTGAAGAAGATCCAACACTTCAGGTAGAAACTAACCACGAAACTGGTCAGACTATCCTTAAAGGTATGGGTGAACTTCACTTAGATATTATTATCGACAGATTAAAGAGAGAATTCAAAGTTGAAATCAACCAGGGAGCTCCTCAGGTTGCTTACAAAGAGACAATTCAATCTACTGTTGAGCACAAAGAAGTTTACAAAAAGCAATCAGGTGGTAAAGGTAAGTTTGCGGATATCGTATTCGACCTAGGACCAAAGGATGAAGATTTCGAAGGTGAAGGTTTGCAGTTTGTGAATAACATTGTTGGTGGTGTAATTCCTAAAGAATTTATTCCAGCGATTGAAAAAGGTTTTAGAGAGGCTATGAAAAATGGTCCTTTAGCTGGATACCCAATCGAAACAATGAAAGTAAGATTATTCCACGGATCATTCCACGATGTGGATTCTGATGCCCTTTCATTTGAGATGGCAGCAAGGTTAGGCTTTAAAGAAGCAGCTAAGAAAGCAGCTCCGGTATTGTTAGAGCCAATCATGTCGGTTGAAGTTGTAACTCCTGAAGAGTACACAGGTGCTATCACTGGTGACTTGAACAGAAGAAGAGGTATCATGAGAGGTATGGATACAAGAGGTACTGCTACAGTAATTAAATCAAACGTTCCATTATCAGAGATGTTTGGTTATGTTACTGACCTAAGAACCATGAGTTCTGGTAGAGCGACTGCTTCATTAACATTCTCTCACTACGATCCAGTTCCTAAAAATATTGCAGATACAGTAATTGCCGATACTAAAGGTCAATTAGCTTAAAGAATTTAATTATGAATCAGAAAATAAGAATAAAATTAAAATCTTACGATCATAATTTGGTTGACAAGTCTTCAGAGAAGATTGTAAGAGCGGTAAAAACTACAGGAGCTGTAGTAAATGGGCCAATTCCTTTACCAACAGTGAAAGAGAAATTTACTGTATTGAGATCTCCACACGTAAACAAGAAATCAAGAGAGCAGTTTCAACTATGTACTTACAAAAGACTAGTTGATATCTATTCTAACAGTACAAAAACTGTTGATGCTCTAATGAAGCTTGAGCTACCAAGTGGAGTTGATGTAGAAATAAAGGTTTAAGTACCTATATGAGGAACAAATAAACCCTGGTCATTGATCAGGGTTTTTTGTTTTAAAGGAAGATTATTCACTGAGAAATGAATAATTTTAGTATCTCGATTGACGAACCTATTAAACCTATGAGTAGTAAATTATACAACGAAATACCTTCTTTAGATTTAGCTGATTTTATAGAGGGCGATCAGGAAAGAAAGAACAAATTTGTTCAAGCTTTAGGCGATGCATACAACAGTATCGGTTTTGTTGCAGTGAAAAACCATTTCTTATCTGATAAGAAATCTGAACAGCTTTATGCAGCAATAAAGAAATTCTTTTCATTGGATGAATCCATAAAACAAAAGTATGAAATTGAGGGCTTAGCAGGGCAAAGGGGTTACATAGGTAAAGGAAAAGAACATGCTAAAGGAAGAACAACCGGAGATTTAAAGGAGTTTTTTCATGTTGGCCAAGAGGTTACTGATGGAGATCCTATAAAAGAAGAATACCCTGATAATGTATGGGTTGATGAAGTTCCTGAATTAAAGGAAATAGGATTGGAGGTATACCAAAGTTTGGAAAAGACTGGTGTTTATATGTTACGTGCAATAGCATTATATCTTGGTCTTGAAGAAACTTACTTTGATGATAAAGTTAAAAATGGCAACAGTATTTTGAGGCCAATACACTATTTCCCTATTGAAAACCCGGAAGAAGTTCCTGCTGATGCAGTAAGAGCAGCAGAGCATGGCGATATAAATCTTATTACGCTTCTAATGGGAGCCAGCGCAGATGGGCTTCAAGTACTTCGAAGAGATGGACAGTGGATACCAATTACCGCGTTACCTGAGCAATTGGTAGTAAATGTTGGTGACATGTTGGAAAGACATACTAATGGAAAATTAAAATCTACCATTCATCGAGTGGTTAATCCGCCAAAAGATAAAATGAAAACCAGTAGGTATTCAATACCATTTTTTATGCACCCAAGAAGTGACATGGATTTAACTTGCTTACCTGAATGTGTTGATGAAAACAACCCCAAACAGTTTGAAGATATCACAGCTGGTGAGTTTTTGAGCGAGAGGTTAGCAGAAATAGGCCTTAAGAAATAGGCTTTGTTTAGAAAGGTACGATACTATATCTTTCTACGGGATGTTTTAATACTCGCTGTAACTGCTTTCGGAGGCCCTCAGGCGCATATTGCTATGTTTCTTGATCTACTGGTCAAGAAACGAGGATATCTCTCTGAGGAGGATCTAATTGAGCTTAATGCTCTCTGCAATATATTACCAGGCCCTACCTCAACCCAGACTATCACTGCAGTTGGTTTTAAAATTGGTGGGCCTAATTTGGCTTACCTAACATTATTAATCTGGATGGTACCTGCTGTAACTATTATGACAATAGCTGCGATTACCATTTCTAATTTGCAGGAACAGAATATTTCCATTGAATTCACGCGATTCATTCAGCCTATGGCTGTAGGCTTTGTGGCATTTGCCGGTTATAAGATTGCGAAGAAGGTAATTCATTCTACATTAGGTTTTGGGTTAATGATAGCCTCAGCGATTGTGTCACTTTTCTTTGGTTCGCCCTATGTTTTCCCGATTGTGCTGGTGGCAGGGGGATTAATTACCTCTTTAAATTATAAAGCCCATGCGATTGAAGAGAAAGATAAAATTAAAATTCAGTGGGGCAATTTTATTTTATGGGCATCGGTGTTTGTACTAGCTGCAGCTTTAGGTGGACTAACCAGGGCATTGCCCGTAAGGTTATTTGAAAATTTTTATCGAAATGGGAGTTTAATATTTGGAGGTGGACAGGTACTTATACCTTTTTTATATACCGAGTTCGTAGAGTTTAAGCAGTATTTAACCTCTGAGGAATTTTTATCAGGATATGCACTAATGCAATCACTTCCGGGTCCGGTATTTTCGTTTTGTGCATACGTAGGTTCTCTTTCTATGCGAGAGTATGGGGTAGGTGGAGAAATTGTGGGTGCCATTTCTGCCTCGCTCGGAATATTTTTGCCCGGAGCATTTTTAATATTTTTTGTTATCAGATTTTGGGATAGCTTGAAAAAATATAGAAGAGTGAAGGCTTCACTTGAAGGTATAAATGCCGTTAGCTCGGGAATGGTAATAGCTGCGGCCATCATTTTATTTTTACCGTTAGAACCTAATTATCTTAATTTTGGTATAACAATAAGTACATTTTTGATACTTATGTTCACCAAAATACCCTCACCATTACTAATAGTAGCGGGTCTGTTGGGCGGGATTATTATTTCCTAGTTTAATTGAAATACTAACCTAACCATTATTCGTTGTTTCACTGCTTTACCTCTTTGCTTTGGAGGGTTCCAATTTGGTGCACTTTTTAATAATCTTTCTGCTTCTTCATCGCAACCGGCTCCAATTCCTCGTACAGTTTCCACTTCTGATATCTCTCCGTTAGGCCCAACCACAAACTGAACAAATACTCTACCTTCTATACCCATTCTCCTTGCTTGTGCAGGGTATCGAATGTTCTTTGAAATGTACTCATAGAACGATTGGTAGCCTCCAACAGGCGTTGCAGGTTCTTCTACAATTTGGAATACTTCGTCTGCCACTTCTTCTTCTGGAGCTTCTTCAATGATAATATCTTCAATTACTGTTTCTTCAGTGATATCTACATCAAGATCCACCTCTATCTCTTCTTCAATCTCTTCTTCATCTGGAATTTCTATAATTTCAGGCTGTTTGATTTTGGGTGGTGGAGGTGGTGGCTGTTCTGTGGGTGGAATTTCAAGTAATTCTTCAAAATCATCAGATACTGAATTGAGGTCTACTAAACCCATGTCTTCATAGCTTTTCCATTCAAAGGCGAATACTATAGCAGACATTGAAATGAACAAACCAATATTGAAGAATAACCCTCTATATCGTCTAAGGTCAGATTGTTTTGATTTCTTTTTCATTTAACTATTAATTAAATAATAAAACTAAGAAATTAGTTATAAATTTCAAAATAAAAGGCCAAATCTGAATTGGCCCTTTAAAGTCTTAACCTAACTTAAATGTGATAGGTAATATAATTCTTTGCTTTACTGGTTTTCCTCTTTGTTTTGGAGGACTCCATTTTGGTGCAGATTGAAGCACTCTTACAGCTTCTTCATCACATCCGGCACCAATACCCTTCACAGCCTGTACTTCAGTAAGTGAACCGTCTTTGTCTACAACAAACTGAACGTACACTTTTCCTTCGATACCCATTCTTCTTGCTTGTGCTGGGTACTTTAGCCTTTTTGCTACGTATTCGTAGAAAGCTTGGTAGCCACCTGGAGGCATTGCTGCATCTTCCACAATAGTGAATACTTCATCAGCTACTTCTTCTTCTGGAGCTTCCTCAACGATAATGTCTTCAATTACAGTTTCCTCTGTAATTTCCACATCAAGGTCAACTTCAATTTCTTCTTCGATTTCTTCTTCATCAGGCACCTCGATTATTTCAGGTTGCTGAATTTTTGGTGGTGGGGGAGGTGGTTGCTCCGTTGGTGGTATTTCTAAAAGCTCTTCAAAATCATCAGAAACCTGACCTAGGTCTACTAGAGCCCCATCATCATAGTTTCTCCATTCGAAGGCTAAAACTACCAGACACATTGTAACGAATAGGCCGATGTTGAAGAAGAATCCTGATTTATTCCTCAAGCTAGCACTTTCTGTCTTTTTAGCTTCCATTATTTATTTTGTTAATTATTAAACTCTACTCTGTAGTCTCCAAATATACAAAACTACTTAAAAACTCATTGCCAGTTTTTCTTATAACTTATGTAAAAAACTGAAATACCTATAATACTTCCGGCACAGTTGGCCACTAAATCCATAAATTCCATACCTCTATCTGGAATAAATTCTTGTGCTACTTCTATACCGGCACCGTACACTAGTGTTATTAGTAATCCAACTAGTACACTAAAAGTCACAGATTTTTTGTCAAAATATATTCCTGACACGAAAAGATACGCCTGAATTGCAAAAATTCCTGCATGTCCCAGCTTATCATAGCTAAACAAATCTACATCGGGTAACGATTTACCTGGCGTTAGGGTAAGCCCTAAAATGAGGCATGCCCAAAGTATACTTGCAATGTAATATTTATTCAAATTAAGCTCCTACTACGGCTTTATAGGCATCAGCATCAAGTAGATTATCGAGTTCAGAAGTATCTGACATTTTAATTTTCACCATCCAGCCTTTTTCATAAGGATCTTCGTTTACAATTTCAGGTGAATTTTCAAGATCACTATTAACTTCTTCCACTGTTCCGCTTACTGGCATAAATAAATCAGAAACAGTTTTAACGGCTTCCACGGTACCGAACACATCACCTTTGCCAAGGTCTTCGCCTTCTGTCTCAATCTCAACATAAACAATGTCTCCTAATTCGCCTTGGGCAAAATCAGTTACTCCAACATAGGCATAATCTCCATCAACTTTTACCCATTCGTGGTCTTCAGTGTACTTTAATGTAGCTGGTATATTCATAATTATTATTTTATTCTCAAAAATACATTCTTTTTCTATTTGTAGAAATTTATTGAGCCAAACTAAAGCGAACCTGAAAACCAACCCTTGTAGTGGCTCTTGGGAATGCATTTGATATTTTAGGCTCAGTGATATTTCGTTCGAAATAGAATTGTAGATTTAGTTTTTCATTGAGCACATAGCTTATATTTGGCCTAATTTGAATATTTAAGTTACCATCAGTAAGAATATCATTTTCATCAATTCTTCGCTGTATAGTTTTGGAGTTTCGAATTGTAAAGTTGAATCTAAAAGTAAGGTCGTTTTTCAGCGTTACAACTCTACCTTGTGCTTTCCATGGCATTTTCATTCCTGCTTTTGTAAAACCCAACTCAAGAACTATATCGTTACTTTTTTGCTCGGTGATTTGAGCGTTGCTGATATTCAGAGCTAAGTCACGTTTTGTACGATATTCTACTTTTCCAGTAAGCCTGCTTTTTGTTCTAATATTTACGCCTATTAGCGGTGCAAACTGTTCGCTGATCATTACCTGGCTGATTACGTACACGGGAACGAGTTCACCATTTCGAACTTCTGCAAACCTGCTTTTATTGTAACTCTCTACATCGTTACCCAATTCGAGATTATTATTATACTCCAGCGAGTTTGAATAATTGACTACATTGTAGTTCGATTGATATGAATGGTTGAGTGTAATTGATTGAAATTTCTCCTGAATGGCAGGTATCTTATTTAATCCTGTATAATCAATTCTCCAGTTAGGTATTGGGTTTTTGGGGAATGGACTCAAACTCACATCCCCTGCACCTTTACCTGTATATGCTGCAATAAAGGCCGGAATTAAAACATCTTGTGAATTGGTATCATACCGCACACCTGTTTTTTGTTCAAACCGGTCTATTATTTCAAGCCGGTTTCTTTCAAACTCTTCGAAAACGGGGGAGCTGTTATCGGAATTATCTCGCGTAAATGCTGTGCCTATAGTTAAGAATGATACTGCATAACTACCTGATCGACTTGGACTTAAACTTTCAAATACGGGTTCGAGAGACTGATCTTCCTGAGTATTGCGATATATTTCTTCATATGATGCACTCGTGAGCTTCTTAGCATTTAATTGAATATTGATACTAGGCGAAATACTAACATCTGCACGCACATTAATATCCAAAGATTTTGATTGAGTAAAAGGCGCAGTAAGGTTTGGATTAGTTGTTATATAACCTCCCTCAGCAAGCTTATATCTTATGGAAGATTTTTGTGAACCTAATAAGAACGGTACGCCTGGTTGATTAAAACTACTATCCAACCCAAACAAATAGGCTCTTTTTGTAAAGCCTGGAATTATTGTGCCCTCCCTCAAGGCTACAGTTGCATTAATCGATCTTACCGACATCAAAAATCTAAGGAAACTGTTAACACCTTTATTTCCTTCAGGCGTCTCATCTTTTGCTTTTGGGTTATTATTTAAAGAGCTCCTTCTCCGTGAGGTTGGTGGCGAATTTATATTTTTCAGATAGTTGATTTTGTTATATAGCTTGACTAAATCGAGCTTACCAGTAATGGAGTTGTCTCTGCTATTTTGGATAACATTTCCAAAATCGAGAGAATCTCGCTGCCCTTCATCTGCATAAAACGGCCCGGCTCGCCAGGAATAGGAGGCGCCATAACGATACTCGGCACTCACCCAGTCAGTTACTGGAAGTTTATCTAATGGAAGCTTATAGTTGGCATTTAGCGTTTGATCGAAGTTTTTCATTCGACCAAAGTTTTCAAGATTAGTACGTATCGAATCTTTTTCTTCTGCCGTATTAATCTCGCCTTCAGGTTCATCTATAATTGCATTGGCCCTCGCATTATAATCAACTGTTAAGTTTTGTGTTAGGCTCCAACCTGCATTATAAGTTCTATCTAAGGTGAAGTACTTCTGAAAGTTTTCTGTCTCCCCATTGCCCTCATTATTTCTGTAGACAGTTTGAATTATTTCTCGCCTCAAATCAGCCCTAAAGCCAAGCTTTGTTGGAACAGGATTGAAGTTAAAGTCTTTGATGGGTTTAAGATACTTTTTATCCAAGGCAGTTGAGTTGCTGAAAGGCTCAAAAGGCTCAACATTAGGACTAAAGTTCCAAGCCACTGTGGCATCATAGTTTCGTTTAGTGTATTGCTGTAAATTAAAATTGGTACGCTCTGTTTCGCTATAACCATAGGTGAAAGCAAAATTTTCAATATCCCAAATGTGATTTTTAGGATTCTCTTTTGTCTTTACTTTTTTGACGTTGGTGAAATTGATGCTGCGCCTGGTAGTAATATCCTGAACAGTCTTTTTATACTCTTCCCTTTCTTCTTCTGTTTCAAAGGATAACAGGGCCGCATCTAATCGTATGTCGGGGTTGGCCGGATCAAACCGTGGAGTTTGTGTTGTTTTTTCGTAACTGACATACATAGGAATTTGTAAGCCCAGTTTTTCGGGTAACAGTTTATCTACATTTACATTTGCTGACACATCGTAAGCTGTAGTTTCTTCTCTCGTTCTTTCGGCTATTCTCGATTGTATGCCTCCAAACCCAAAAGTGGTATGTTGCAGGGTGGCGGTCACATTCGCAAAGTCGGCCAGCTTGGTATTTAATGTAGCATTGGCTGCCCAGCCTTTAGTTCGGTCGAAGTCAGACACCCTTAACTCATTAGCCCAAATACAGGCAGATAGGGGTCTGCCATCTGGTGTGGCTGGGTTTCTTACACCTATGGACAACCATTTGGCGGAACTTAGATCAGGATTACCTCTCAGTCTAATTTGATTATTACCTACAACTTTTGGTCCTTCTAATGGGAATAGAGCTCGTTTAGAAATATTTAGTCTGTCTCTTTCAGACTTTAATGCATAAAGTTGATCCAGTGCAATATCAATTTCATTTTCTTTTGGCCATATTTCGTTAGGGTCGAAAGAGCCTTGAGGCGTGATTTTAAGAGGAACTTCTATTTCGTAATAGTTGGAGTCAACGTCATCTCCTAATCTTAAAAATGCAGTTAGTTCATTATCGCTGGCCTCGCTATCTGCATGTAAAAACATTTTAATTTGGCCGTAGTTGATCAGATCTAATTGTACTTGTTTTGTTACCGCTCTTGCATCTCCATCTTCCAGATCATCTACACATACCTGTAATGATTGCTCGTTTAGTCTAATATTTAAAGTAGATGTATTATCCTGATCACGATCAAAACCTGGTGGAAGAACATACGGAGATTGAGTTGAAGTACCTGCCCCATTTTCCTCGATGTTTACAACTGAAACAGTGAAATTATCGATGTCATCACTATCATTAATAATGTCCAGGTTAGCCTGCTCTAAAGTATTTAGATATCTTCTCCACCGACTTGAAACAAACCTAAAGTTTACCATTCTAAGAACAACTGGCTCTGCAAAGTTGGTAAGATAGGTTCTTAGGTATCTGATGGACTTAAAGCCATTAATATTACCAACGCTTCTATCAAACTGCCTGATTGGAATTCTATATAGGTACCAAGTAACTTCATCGCCATTTATGTTGTTGGTAATCTGATCCACAATAAATTCATTTTGCTCAATTCCACCACCAGAAGCAGGTCTTATTGGTACTTGATATTCGTAATACTCTTCTAATTCACTTAAAGTATTATCTGCATTTAAATCTTCATTGTCTGGAATAGTTGTGCCCGAAGGAGTAAATGAAGTATTGCCTGTAACCACAGGAGAGTTATTCTCCATACCATTAAAATTCTTGTACCTCTCAAGTAATGTAGCATCTCTGGCATCTAGTTCACCGCTAAGAAAGTAGCTAAAGTTATCTGCTGAAGGGTCTTGCTCAACGATTACACGAGCACCCCCTGGAACAGCGTTTACAAAATCAGAAAAGATTTGGTTTTCTTCTGTTGTGTTGGCACCATCCAAACCCACATCCTGATTAGCACGGGACGACTCGGAGTTATCGAAAGCATTTGTTAAAAATGGTTGTGTTGTAACATAGCCCCAATCCGGATCGAGAAAAACATCGCCACCAGATTTATCACCATCTGGAGGCAAACCATTCTCGAAGGCATGTCGGCCATCAGGAATTACATCTTCTGAAATACTACCAAGGTTAAAAAATAGATCACCACCAGTGGTGTTTGGGGTTGGATTTGGCCTACCATCATCAACCACACCTCGAGCACTTTGAATGAATGGGTCCATCAGCCAGAATTCTATATATTCTACGTTAGCTCTGTCAAAGTCTACTTCGGATCGTATGGCGTTAGTAATACCACCCCAGCTTCTTCTAGGATCAAAATTTAAATTTCCTTGATTATCAAGATTCGGATTATAATTATACTGGCCTCTTTCATTAGGGTAAAATGCCAAATCAAAAACTTGTTGAAAGTTGATAATATTTAAATCTCTATTGGCAAATATTTCCTGTTGTTCAACGGCTCTCACATAGTGGTTTTCCAGTTCTTCATCAGAAATGCCATCTGGTCGTCTGCTATCACTTCTATAGAAAAGGTTATCGATATTATACCAGGCCAATTTTGCTCTAAAATCATTTTGCGGCCTTGAGCTGGATCCTAAGAATTTATTCTCCGGGGTTTGAGGATAAGAGGCTAATCTCCAGCTATTAGGGTTGCTCAGTGAAAATGGAGTGGCCGAGTTTTCAAAATCATCGATATACGATGTTCCCTCGCCATCTACAATATTGGATGTACCCGGAATTAATTGAGCAAATTCTGCACTGAAGGAAACGGATGATGGCTCCTTCGTAGAAATTAAAGGCAGCTTATCCAGCATTTTTGTAAGAAAACGTGATTCCTTTCTAATGTTTACATCAAAGCCATATTTAGTATTTCTTATAGGCTCATTACCGACACTATTTCTTGAAATTAGTGGCCGTTCATTCAGGTGCAGTAATGTGGCTCCAAAATTTACATCATCATTCAACTTATAGTCGAATCTAGTTCCTAAAAGTGTTCTAGATTGAAAATTGAATAAATCTGCTTTTTCATAAGAGATAGAAAGTGTTTTGCCAGATAACAATACTCCTTCATTGATAATATTTACTTTACCAAACGTATAATCAACAGTATAGTCAACACCTTCTTGTAGAGGGGAGCCACCCGCAAAAACACGCACAGAACCCTCAGCAATATTGAATCCAGGAATTACAATTTCATTGGAAGAGCCAGATTGAAAAGAACCAGTGATAACATATTTGTTTTTATTGGAGACAAGTTCTGCATCAATTTTGGTTTGATTATATAGCTCTTCATAGACGAATTTTTCCCTGAATTGATCTTCAGTTTCTAAAAAGGCATTATCAAGAGGCGTATTGAAAGGTTCTAAAAATGGAAATATGATCAATCCGTTTTCTGTGCTGATTGTGATGTCTTCGACAAAGTCAAAGTTACCATCAGGCTGTGGGTCGTTATTTGGATTTAATTTATCAAGACCAAGAAGTCGAATTAATGGAATAGTGCTGGCCACCGCTCCAAACTGTAATTGAGGGTTGTCAATACCTGATAAATCATCCCGATAGATAACTCTTAGCTCAAACCCATCTTGACTGACATTTGTGGCATTTAATGAATAAATGTTTTTCATCATTAAATCCCAAGTTGGAATTCTATTGCCTTGAGGGTCGTCAATATTAATTTTTCTTGGGCGAAGAAGTTTCATGAAAATCACATCATCATCGCTTAATGCTGAGTAGTCTTCTGAAAGCTCACCTACTTTATAATTTCTTCCCTGATAAGTGTATTCAAAGGAAACAGCCAATGCCTCATCATTTTGGAGTTTTCTAAATAATGAGATGTAACCCAGCCTTCTGTTTACTGAATATTCATTAGGATCTAGTTTTCTGGCAGTGGTAATTTTTTCAAAGTCAGTGCCGTTTTCGAAACCTAACATATCAAGATTTTCATTCACTGTAGCTGCATTCCTGTTTAGTCCGTTTAAGAAGCTGGTAAACATGTTGTTACCGTCATTTCTTACGGGATTACCATTAATTGTTGATGCAGAGGCTTGCACTATGTCGTTGTAAATATTTCGTTGTCTCGACTCACCCATATCCATCATACCAAGAATGTTTCTGGTTGTCTGCGTGTCGTTATTTCTGTTTACCACATATACCTCAACCCTAGTAATATTCACCCCTGAATTGATATTTGGTATTGTGCTCAACCAACTTTCATAGTTCTCTCTAAAGAATTGTGAAAGAAAGAAGTGCCTATTTTCATCATAATTAGAAGCCTGAAGCTCAAACTGCCTACCTTGAACACCACCACCGTCAATTGTGATTGTTTCAGATTTACCTCGTTGAGTGGAGGCTACGGTAGTTACATACAGATCACCAAACTGTAGTTGAGCTTTAACTCCAAAAAGGTTTTGGGCACCGGTAATTAAACTGTTATTGAGTGGTAAACTTACGTTACCAATCTCCAGTTTCTGAAGCATATCTTCCTCATAACCAGTGTATTCTACTTTCAGGTTGTTTTCAAAATCGAAGGAGTTGTTGTTGTCGAAATTGGCTGTAACCTGTAGTTTTTCGCCAATTTTACCCACTATGTTCATGCTTATCTGCTGATCGAATTCAAACCCACCATTTCGCTGCTGCCTGATGGGAATACTTGGGTTGTTAATTCGCTGCCATCTTCCACCAAAATCGAGCGTTACAAAGCCGCGCGGGATAATTTCCACATAGGTACCTCCGAAAATTCTATCGAATATTGGGCTTATATATATGGGAGGAATAAGGTTTCTGCCACTAACAGCACTTTCACCATCCAGGCCCGATGATCTGTTTTTCCAATATTCTTTTAACTGATTTCGTTCCTGATATTGTTTAAACTCCGTGAATGACATGGAGGAGGTAGGGCGATAATTTAAATCACCTATTTTCTCATAGATAGTGTAATTCATACCCGTATCAATCTCAACATCCAATTGCATGCTGGAGGGGTCGTCAAGTAATAGTGGAGAATTACTTGGCCTACTACTAAAAGGGTCGCCAAACCGGTCTTTGGGCCGGTAAGTTGGCCTTCTGGAAGGTGAATAAGGCTGATTTGCTACGCTATCTTTTTTAGCCGAATCAGCTTGAACGGTTTGAAATAAAAATTTTGATTTAGAATAAGATGTTTTGGGAAGTGCACACAGAATCACGAGTGTTATAAAAACACCCACGCACGTGTTTACAAATGTGTTGAAATTCCCAAAAATCAAAACTTAAATATCTCAGGCGTTTTTTAATGAGAGCTTGATTAATTCCTCCAAAGTAATCGTATTTCCCGAATTTTTAAGGATGCTATCGATACTTTTTTCAGCTGCATTTTTATTAATTCCTAACGTCATTAAGGCAGATAACGCCTCTTTCTTTAATGTATTGTGGCCTGATGAATTTATCTTTTCTCCCTCTTCATAAAGGCCTTCTTTTTTTAATTTATCTTTTAACTCAAGGATGATTCGTTGAGCAGTTTTGCCACCCACACCTTTTACACTTTGAATGGTTTTAACATCTTCCTGAACGATGGCTTGTTTTAATTCACCTGCACTCAGCGAGGATTGTATCATTAAGGCAGTATTAGGCCCAACCCCTGAAATGGAGAGTAGGCTTAAAAACATGTTTTTTTCAGACTCTTCACTGAAGCCAAAAAGTGTATGGCTATCTTCCTTAATGTGTAAGTAAGTGTGGATAAAAATGTCCTCCTTATCTTTAACGGAAGAAAAAGTATTTAATGAAATATTAACTTGGTACCCCACACCATTAACATCAATGATTAAATGAGTAGGTTCTTTTAACGCTAATTTACCTTTCAGGTACGCTATCATTTTTTGTTATTTTGATCGTATAACTGAGCATCCACCACAGTAATGGCCACCATATTCACTATGTCTCGCACTGAAGAACCCAGTTGAAGTACATGTACTGGCTTTTTCATTCCCAGTAGGATTGGGCCAATAGTTTCAGCTCCGCCTAT
This sequence comes from Fulvivirga lutea, assembly GCF_017068455.1. Lineage (NCBI taxonomy): Bacteria > Pseudomonadati > Bacteroidota > Cytophagia > Cytophagales > Fulvivirgaceae > Fulvivirga > Fulvivirga lutea. The sequence continues at coordinate 4,115,482 of NZ_CP070608.1, read as the reverse complement.
TTCCATTAAGAGTTTATAGGCAATATTTCCTGCTGCAAGGTTAGGGAAAATAAGTGTATTTGCGCCTTTATCTGCTAACTCACTAAATGGATAGGCTTCTTGTTGGATTTTTGTATCTAGTGCTATGTTGGCCTGTATATCACCATCAATAATTAAATCAGGATATTTTTGTTTCGCCAAGCGAACGGCCTCTCTCGTTTTTTCAGGTATTTCTCCTTTACTTGATCCAAAGTTAGAGTATGATAGAACAGCAACACGCGGTTCCATATCAAAAAATTCAACTCCTCTGGCTGTTAAGCCGATGATATCTACTAATTCTTCAGGAGTAGGATTTACGTTTACAGTTGTATCTGAGAAGAAAAAAGTGCCTTTTTTGGATAAAATGATGTACATACCAGCCACACGCTTTACATCTTGCTCCATCCCAATAATTTGCAGCGCAGGTAAAATTGTTTTAGGATAGTCCTTTGTAAGTCCCGATACCATTCCATCGGCTTCTCCAGCTTCAACCAGCATTGCACCAAACATATTACGATCTCGCATTTGCTTGTTGGCATCGTAAAGCGTCACACCTTTTCGCTTTCTTTTTTCGTAGTAAAACTTAGCGAATTCCTGCACTTTTTCTTCTTCCTCATAGGTGTCAAAGATTGGACAATCTTCAAGGTCAAGGCTGTTGTCTTTAATTAAGTTAGTTACGATTGACCTTTTTCCAAGTAAAATCGGGAAGCCTATACCTTCATCTTTAACCGTTTGGGCAGCCTTAAGAATTCTAAGGTCATGTGCCTCAGCAAAAACAACTCTTTTAGGGTCTTTTCTAGCCCTGCTTATTACTCTAGACATTAACTTTTGGTCAATGCCTATTCTGCGTTGCAGCTCAAGTTTATATTCATCCCAGTTCTCAATGCTTTTACGAGCAACACCGGATTCCATGGCGGCCTGAGCAACTGCCGGTGAAATGGTAGTGATTAAACGAGGGTCTAACGGTTTAGGAATTAAATATTCCTTACCGAATTGAATTTTTGTATTGCCATAAGCCTTGCTAACCATATCAGGTACACTCTCCTTGGCAAGTGTAGCTAAAGCTCGTACTGCAGCCAGTTTCATTTCTTCATTAATGGCAGTGGCTCTAACGTCTAACGCTCCTCTGAAAATGTATGGAAAACCGAGTACATTATTTACCTGGTTAGGATGGTCGGATCTACCAGTGGCCATTATTAAGTCATCTCTGGTTTCAATAGCTAGATCGTACGCTATTTCAGGATTTGGATTTGCCAGAGCAAACACTATCGGGTTATCAGCCATAGAGTTAATATGCTCTGGTGTAAGTATATCAGCCACAGAAAGGCCTAAGAAGAAATCAGCACCTTTCACTGCATCTTCTAAAGTATCTAAGTCTTTATCAGTGGCAAATTCTGCCTTAGATTCATCAAGGTTTTCTCTTGATTTATTAATTACTCCTTTGCTATCGCACATGATTATGTTCTTGTGCTTCGCACCGAGTGATGTATAAATTTTTGTACAGGCAATGGCTGCTGCTCCAGCTCCATTAACTACAATGGTAATATCTTCAATCTTCTTATTTACCAGCTCAAGGGCATTAATTAGTGCAGCTGCAGAGATGATAGCCGTGCCATGCTGATCGTCATGCATTATGGGAATGTTCATCTCTTCCTTGAGTGTTCTTTCTATTTTGAAACTCTCAGGTGCTTTAATGTCTTCCAGGTTTATACCACCAAAAGTAGGCTCTAAAGACTTTACTATTTGAATGAATTTATCAGGGTCTTCTTCATCGATTTCGATATCAAAAACATCTATACCTGCAAATTTTTTGAAAAGCACACCTTTACCCTCCATTACTGGTTTTGAGGCTTCCGGTCCAATATTCCCTAAACCTAATACAGCGGTACCATTTGAAATCACACCCACCAAATTGCCTTTAGCGGTATATTTATATACGTCTTCTTTGTTTGCAGCAATTTCCTTACAAGGCTCCGCCACACCAGGTGAGTATGCCAAAGCCAAGTCCATTTGAGAACCCAGAGGTTTTGTTGGTACTACTTCTATTTTTCCTGGCTGGCCCTGTGTGTGAAAGTTTAGGGCATCTTCTTTTCTTATCTTGATGGCCATTGCGTAAAGATGTTAGATGTAAATAAAGGGCGAAATTACTTGTTTTCGAGCTCGGATGAAACTTTAAATGTGTTCAATATTACTTGGAGCTCACGAATAAATTCACGCTGGCTTTTCCCCGGGGAGTATACAAAGCCTTCAATATAGTAGAGTCGGTTAAGATTTTCATCTACAACAGTATACCCAATAAAAGGGCCACCCATAGAAAGATTGTTGGTCTTCCATAAACCACGTGTTTCAATGGCAAATTTATTATTGAAATTATACTCTCTTGAAATAACCGGAATATAGGGTACCTGAGTTTCTGTTTTAATATAGGTATCAGGTTCAGCTGGGTCTTCGAATAGTTGTCGTTGAGCCACAGAATCCCTGAAGTTAATGATCGCTTCTTGCGTAAACGCCTTGTCAGAATTATAAGTTTTGTAGGTGATAAAAATGTCCTTGTCACTTTCATCATTTATCTGCCTGAACCAAATAAAGCCTTTTTGATTCACAACCATTTTATATCCGAATGGAATACGCATTGAACAATTGTGATCTTTGATTAATTGCCTGGTGAACCCTTCTTTTTCTTCTGCATTATAAAGCCCTTTAAAAAGTCTTTCGTTTTCTGCGTTATTAAAATATCCTTGGAGGCGCTCTTTATTCTCTTCTATTTTTTGGATTAAGTTCTCAGGGCTATTGCCGAATAAATACATGATATTCTGCCCTCTCGCAAATTCATCTTCAGCAGTAAAAACAAATAAGTCATCGTTACTTCTTATTTTATCTAATGAGCTTTTTGTGAAGTAGTTTTTTACAACTCTGGAGGCAGAGGATTTGCTATCGAGTGTAACCACAAACAGTAAATTTTTAACGGTCTTTAGTACACTATTGAATTTTGTTGGTTCAACTCTGTTCAATTTAAAAAGGTATTCTTGTCTTGGTAGCCCTTTTACTTCCGCTTGAAACGTCTCTTTTACTGCGTCACCTAGAGCGCCTTTCCACTGGGCAGAATCCATAACCACAATCATCTCGCCCGGCTTTCCACTTGCCTTAGGGAGTAGTGCTACTTCCTTTTTCCCATCACCACATGATAATAAAATGATCGATAACGTGAGTACTAATGCCTTGGTTAGGTTCATAAATTACTATTTTTAAATCTTAAAGATAAATCACTTAATGCATCCAATTAGTATAAGCCGCATTAAGTTTTAAAGTCACGAAATGTGAGCTGGAATTAACTTCCGATAATTAACTTTTGACCCGCCTTAATATTGTTAGTGCTCAACTCATTTAAGGCTTTCAGTTTTTCGATACTTAAACCTTCGAATTTTCTGGAGATATCCCACAGGGTATCACCAGGCTGAACAATATAAGTTTTTGTACCATCGGGTAATTTTTCAAATACAGGTTCTGTGCTTTTTGCAACATAGCCTGCCTTTTGCCAAATGGTTAAGTTTTGGCCTACTCGAATTAGGTTTCCATTAATATTATTCCAGGTTCTTAAGTCGGAAATCCTCACATTATATCGTTCTGCGATTCTTCCCAAAACATCGCCACTACGAACTTTATAAATTATTTTATCTCTGCCATAAGTACTTCCGGGAGCGTTTCGAGCCAGGTATTCAATTTGGTTTTTACCTACTTTAGAAGCACTGTCAAGTATTTCTCTTCTTTGAAGATTAAATCTTTCTTTTTCGTGTGCTGGAAGGTTAATGGCATAGGCTTTTGTATTTTCAGGAACTACACCTCTTCTTAAACTAGGATTAAGTTTAATCAATTCATCATCGCATATATTAAGCTGGCCAGAAATGGTTGTAAGGTGGGTATAACCATTTACCATTACCGTATCAGTTTCCTGATAGTATTCTAAATCATCCACAATAAAATTGTGTTCCTCTGCATAATTTAAGGTGTAAATCATGGCGGTAAACTGTGGTAGATAGCTGCGTGTTTCGCGAAGTAGGTGAGGGTAAATTTCCCAAAAAGTGCGTTTGTACCCTGATCTGCGAATAGCCTTTCTAATATTTCCTGGTCCGCTGTTGTAGGCTGCAATTGCAAGCTCCCAATCACCAAACATGTTATATAACTGCTTTAAATAGCGGCAAGCAGCTTCTGTAGATTTTTCAGGATCCATTCTTTCATCAATATACCAATCATTGTGCAAGCCAAAATACCTGCCTGTGGCAGACATAAATTGCCATAAACCAACGGCACTGGCTACAGAAGTGGCCTCAGGGTTTAACCCTGATTCGATTATTGATAGGTATTTTAATTCATCCGGTAACCCGTATTTCGCAAGGTATTTCTCAAAGAGCGGAAAATAGACGTCCCTTTTTTTAATGATGCCGCGCGTATAATCTCTGTCTTTATTCGTAAAGTAGTTAACAAATGCGTGAACTCTTGTATTATACTCTAATGGGATAGTTCTTTCTATGCACTTGAGTCTGTCCTGAATAAGGTCAAAATCTGCTTCACCGGGAATAAATTCGTATAAATAGGGGTTTTCAGACTTAGTAATTTCGTTATCTTGAGCTACAGTTGCTTGGCAACATAAAGCTAGTATAAAGCAAAAAATGGTGGCTTTGATATACATATATTACCCTAAAGTCATCAAATATTTTGAAAATGACAATAATTTGGCCTCCTCAAAATCATTAGCAATTACCTGAATACCAACGGGTAAACCAGAAGAATCGTGCCCGGAAGGTACAGAAATTGCAGGTAAACCAGCCACTGATGCTTGTACTGTATATAAATCGGCAAGGTACATGGCTAACGGGTCAGCCTGATGCTCACCAATTTTAAATGCTGTTGTAGGTGTTGTAGGTGTTATAATAAAATCATGCTTAGATAATATGCTTTTACTGGCCTCTCGAATCAACCGCCTTACTTTTTGAGCTTTGTTGTAATAAGCGTCATAATAACTGGCACTGAGTACAAAGGTTCCTAGCATTATTCGCCTTTTCACCTCTTCACCAAACCCTTCTGAGCGTGTGTTTTTATACATAGACTCTAAGGAGGAGGCATCTTTTGATCGGTAGCCATACCTCACTCCGTCAAAACGTGATAAGTTTGAGCTCGCCTCAGCAGTTGTAAGTATGTAATAGGTTGGGAGAATGTAGTCGAGCAATGGGAATTCAACTGGTTCTACCTTATGTCCTTCAGAATTTAATTTTGTTAGTTGTGCATTGAAATTCTGCCGTATTTCATCATTCAGACCATCAGAATCTAAGGTTTCCTTGATATAAGCAATCTTTAATTTTTTTTCTGAATTATTAAGGCCATTGGAATAACTATCAACCTTAGCCTTAGAAACGGTACTATCAAATTCATCCTCACCTGATATTACTTCCAGTACGATCGCAACATCAGAAGTATCTTTTGCGAATATTCCTATACAATCAAATGAAGATGCATAGGCCAATAAGCCATGGCGCGATATCCTAGAATAGGTGGGCTTTAAGCCGATAATACCACAAAAGGCTGCTGGTTGCCGTACAGAGCCTCCTGTATCCGAACCAAGTGAAACGAGGCACATACCTGCTTGCACTGCTACCGCAGAACCACCAGATGAACCACCTGGAACACGACTATTATCTGCTCCATTGAGCGTAGGTCCGAAAGCTGAATTTTCATTGGAAGAACCCATTGCAAACTCATCGCAATTATTTCTTCCAATGATTATGGCATCTTCATCAATAAGTCTTTGTACTGCCGTGCCGTTAAATTGTGATTCGAAACCTTCTAAAATTTTGCTTCCGGCACTTAGTTTATGGTCTTTATGGCATAACACATCTTTTAGTGTTACCACCATTCCCGCTAATCTACCAGAGGTTCCGCTTTTAATCTTTTTGTCAACCTCCAGGGCTTTGGCTTTGGCTTCATCGGCATAAACCTCTACTAAAGCATTCAAATGCTCATTTGAGTTTATTCTTTCTAAATAATGATTGACAAGCTCAGAACATGAGATTGAGCCACTTTTTAAATCTTTCTGAATAAGACTTAAAGAGGAGTATTCGTTCAACTTAACTCTTTTTTTCTTCCTCTATCTTGCTTGAATCTTCAATGTCTTTTTTGATCTCTTTGGTAGCATCTTTGAATTCTCTGATGCCTTTACCTAAACCACGAGCTAATTCAGGAATTTTCTTAGCTCCGAAAAATATCAAAACCACCAAAATGATGATTATCCACTCCCAACCACCTGGCATTCCTATCAAAAATATGCTGTTCATAACTGTGTTTTTATTAAGATGTTGTAAAGATAGGTATTAATTATTAACGTGTGAAAGTACTAATTGACAAACGGTTTAATGTTTGATTTATTTTCTTACTAACCACTGCTGTGGGTCTAATGCCGCAGCACTTTTTCGCACCTCAAATTTTAATTCAGACACCCCGTCTTTATTGGTAAGAATGGAGCCCAACTCTTCACCGAGGTTTACTGTTTGGCCTGTTTTTACGAATACGTCCTTAAGGCCGGCATAAACAGTAAAGTAATCGCCATGACTTATTAAAACTGTGTTACCAACAAGAGGTACAAATGCTACTGTTCTAACCTCGCCACCAAATATTGCCTTTACTTTCTCGTTTTGCTTTGTCTGAATGTTTATACCTGTGTTATTCATAACAATACCTCGGAGCACTGGGTGGTTTTGTTTACCGAACTTTTGAGAGATAAATCCGGATACAGGCCAGGGCAGTTTTGTCTTATTTTCAGCAAACTCATTCGAAAGTTTATTACTGGCATCAATTGCGGACCTTTCAGCTAATCGTGCTTTTTCAATTTCTGCTTTAATAATGTCGTTAATGAGTTTATCTAGCTTAGCTACAGCATCTTTTCTTTGCTCTAAGTCTTTCTTGATCTGGTTCTCTTGCTTTTGCAGGTTAGTGACAAGGTTGTTTTGGTTTTGCTTTAATCTCTCCAGGCTTTTATTTTCCTGCAAATTTTCCGCTAACAGGATATTTTTTTCAGACACTTTGCTCTGTATCACAGTTACCTGGTCTGATAAGATGTTTTGCACTTTGGTAATTTGTTCGGCCTGCTTAATTCTGGCCTCACTGTATTGATCCATATATTTTAACCTTCTGAGAAACTGATTGAAGGACTTAGCCGTGAAAAGAAAAGTAAGCTTATTGACTCCTTTATTAGCCTTGTAAGCAGAGTAAACCATTGCGGCATATTCCTTTTTCAGGTTTTTTAAATCATCTGATAAGGCCTCAATAATTTCATTGGTCTCTTCTATCTCATCGTTAAGAAGATACATTTCATTTTTTATTGAGCTGATAAGGTCTTCCTGCGTTTTAATACGCTGATTTAATGCATTGAGCTGACCAACTGTATTTTGCTTTTTGCCTCTTGTTTCATTCAGAATCTTCTCTGCTTCAGCAATTTTGGCAAGGTTTTCCTGTTTTTCTTTCTGTAATTGAGCTTTGGACTTTTGTGCAAGTAGTGTTCCTGCAGAGATGCAAACCAGGCAAAGAACGAGACTTGCTAACTTACTTACGCTCATATTTTTTAGGTATACTGAAAGGGAATTTTAAAGGTTTGTGTTCAATTTCAGCTTTATTGTATTCAAACTCAATAACTGTATTTAAAGTGCCTGTATTGGCTTTGTAAAATAAAGAAATTATGGCTGAATAAGGAAACGCGTGTTCTTCAACCAACTGAAAGTCGTAATACCTGATTACTGCGGTATTTTTAGAGCTTGGCTCAAGCATTTCAACCCGCTCAATTTTCATTGTTTCTGCGCTTACAAAGTTTGTCATTTCCACTTTACCTGATTTCTGCTTTAACTGATAGAAATCATCTACACGTTCTGAATGGTCACCTTTAGTATATGGTTTGATTAAGTTACCTAAGGCAACGGATTGAATAGCATCAAAATTTACATCGAAATTAAATTGCTTACTAAGAGAATCGTAATTGAAAACGTAGTATTCTTTCTTTACCAAATTTAGGATTGTAATGGAATCCTGGCTGATCATACATCGGGCACCTTGTATACCTACTGCAGAGAATGCTATCCAAATAGCACTATCTTTTTTAATTCTGACATTTGCTCTGGCTTTAATGTCTAGCTCTTCATCTTTATAATTGATCTTTGCTTTGCCGGAGAAGTACTCGAAATCTATTTCGCGAACATCCAGTTTGTTTTTATCCAGCAAATTCCAGGTAACACCTTGAAATTTGTTACTACATCCACTTCCTAAAATTATTGCGATTAATAAGCAGGGGAATGCTGCTATTTTATTTTTCATAAAGCTTTCTATCGGCAATTTTTTTATCAATAAGTTCTGCATTAGGGTCCATGCCTTTCGCTATTTTCCACTGTTCAACAGCTTCGTCTACTTTGCCTAATTTGTATAAAATGTCACCGTAATGTTCGTAATGAATGGCTTCAACGCCTCCAATTTCTATGGCCTTCTCCATCACTTTCTTTGCTTCTTTGTACTTTTCTTTAGTATATAACACCCAGGCATATGTATCTAAATAAGTGACGTTGGTAGGATTTCTATCAATTACCAACTTCGACATTTTTTCGGCTTTATCTAAATCTTGATTCCTGATAGCCAAAAAATAACTGTAGTTATTGAGTACGAGGTCATTATTTGGATCAAAATCGAGCGCAGCTTCATAGGCTTCATCTGATTTCTTATACTCCTTAATATTGTTATATGCATCTCCCAACAACGCATTAAACCCACTCAATAAACTCAAATTGCTGGATGAAAGTCGCTTGCCCTGCTCCAAAGAAAATACCGCATCTTCATCATTACCTTGTTGTAGGTTGGCGGCTCCATTATAATAGTATAGAATACCTTGGTTGGGAAATAACTCAAGGGCAATATCTGAATGATAAATAACACTGTCCACTTCATTTAATTCAAAATGAAGTTGAATAATATTCTGCCATACCGAAATATTGGAAGGGTCTATTTTTGTTGATGCAACATATTGATTTTTAGCATTTTCTGATTCACCTACTTGTTGAAGTAGATCACCATAGATAATATGCGCATCTGCTACATCCGGATGTGTATCAACTACTAATTTACCTAAAGGAAGCGCCAGTTGCTTAAGCTCATTTACAGGAAGACTGGCTCTATATTGAGCCAACAATTGTATTTTATTTCCAGCATTAAAATTAGGATTACTGAAAGCTTTCTTCAGCTCACTAAGTGCGCTTTCTACTTCACCACTTCTTCGTTTTAATTCAGCAAGTATTAAACGCGATTGGTGATTGCCGTTAGAGTGATTCGCAAGAAAATCTTCTAAAAGCGATTTTGCATCAGCTTCCCTTTTGTTAGACATCAATATCTCAGCTTGTTTAATCACAAAGCTTTCTTCATCAGGATATGCTTCTATCAACTTTCGGCCTTCTTCCAATGCAAGGTCTAACTGGTTAGTTTGTAAATAAATCTTTTGTTTTTGAAAAGTTATCTCTTCTGAGATACCGTATGATTTTTCAACCTTATTATAAGTAGCTATGGCATCATCATACCTCTGTTGATATAAATACAAAGCAGCTAATTCAAATAAATAGATTTCCGTGTTTTCTATCTTGTCAATTAATTGCTCATAGGTATCTGCAGCTTTAGGAAAGTTTCCTAGTTGTGTATAGATATCAGCTACAAGAATGTAGAAATACTTGTTGCTATCGTTCAATTCTAATGCTCTTAACGCATTTTCTAGCGCCTTTTGTAGTTCGCTACCTTTAGCATAAATCTGGCCTATTTTGAAATAGACTGTGGCGTTTTCATCATTGATATCTAATGATTTTTGAAAAAGTACTAAGGCCTTTGAGTAATCTTCAAGAATGTAATACTTCTCACCTTCTGTAAAGTAAAATTCAGCTTCACGAAGTTTTGTTTCCCAATTTTTACCTTTTTTCTGGCCTATAGCCTGGTTGCTGATTAATAGCAAACAGGCACCTACACAAAAACTATATAATAACTGCTTTAACATTAATTGATTTAAGAGATAGTGTTGTAGTCTCCAACACTCAGATCATCTGATTTACCTTCAAGGGTAACGTGATTACCCAACATTGAGTTTTTCATATTTGAATTATTTATGTTGGTATTTGTCTGAATTATACTATTCTGAACAATAGAATTTTTTATTGATGACTTATTTCCCAAAGATACATGTGGCCCAATAATTGAGTTCTCAATCACTGCTTTTTCGCCTATATATACAGGAGGTATAATTACCGAGTTCTTTATGGAGGCTGATTTTGCAATTAGATCTTCATCTTTTATGAATTCTAAGTACCTTTTGTTGGTGTAAACTGTTGCGTTTTTATTTCCGCAATCGAGCCATTCACTAACCTGTCCTGGAACAAAGTTTGATCCCTTGTTCTTCATATTTTCAAGGGCATTTGTTAGTTGATATTCACCTTTAACCTTAATGTCGTTGTCAATAAGATATTGTAGCTCAGACCGCAAAAAGGCTCCATTCTTGAAATAATAAATCCCAATTATGGCTAGGTCAGAAACAAATTCTGCTGGCTTTTCAACAAAATCTGTGATAACGCCTTCATCCGTTTTTACAACGCCAAATGCAGAAGGGTCATCTACTTGCTGTACCCAGATAATACCATCTTTGCTCGAGTCGAGCTTAAAATCTGCCTTAAAAAGCGTATCAGCAAACGCTACAATTACATTACCTTCAAGCAATTCCTGAGCACACAGAATGGCGTGTGCGGTACCTAATTTGTCATCTTGATAAAAGATATGACCTTCCGCGCCTAATGATTTGGCAATAGCCTTCAAATCAGCCTCTATTTCTTTACCAAAATCGCGGCCAATGATGAACCCAATATTTTTAACTGATTCCGAACAAACTTCTACAATATCTTCAACCAGTCTATTTACTATTGGCTTACCTGCTATAGGAATTAAAGGTTTAGGAGTGGTTAAAGTGTGTGGTCTAAGTCGAGTACCACGACCAGCCATAGGAATAATTATATTCATTTCAGAATTCTTTTTTCAGTTACCCAGCCTCAAAACTAAGAAAAATTAAAGCTTTCCTGCCGACAATTTATTTTTTTCAATAACCCAAAGAACGATGGTGATAAGTATTGAACAAACTATGTTAATAGTAGTGTCAATGGTGAAGTTGGGATGCTGATATAATTCCCCCATATACACAAGCACAACTGCTGTAATTGCGTAAGGTATAAGTTTTGTGAAGTTGTAAGGGATAGGAAAGTGCTTCTGACCGATAATATAACACACCAAGCTCATCGATAAGTAACAACAAATGATACTAATGGCGCATCCCAAAAGTCCAATTTTTGGTAACAATAACACATTGCCAGCTAGAGTTACAAATAATCCTATAAGACTAAAATAAAGGCCATACCTGGTTTTATCGGTAATCTTAAACCAGATACTAAGATTTAGATAAACTCCATAAATAAGTTTTCCAAAGAGAATTAACGGGACAAGGTATAGGGCCACCCTGTATTCAGGCTGTCTTAAAAAAATGGAGGCAATGAAATCAACATTTAAGCTTACAAGCACAAATAATAAAAGCCCAAAAATCACAAAATAGTGCATTACACGAGCAAATAACTCAGGAGCCTTTTTATCATCGGCTTGTGCAAAGAAAAAGGGCTCGCCCGCGTAACGGAAAGCCTGAACGGCCAGCATCATCAGCACACCTAGTTTAAACGTTTGGCTATAAACCCCTGTTGCTGCAGTGCTGTCCATTGATTTATAATATGAGTCAGGAAGGAAATGTTCGATCAGAATTTTGTCAAGCTGCTCATTCATCATACCTGCGAGTCCCATCAGAAAGATGGGTGTAGAATAACTAAAAACCGTTTGCATTACTTGTTTATCCCAATGGAACCTAATTTTAATGACCTCTTTGTAGAGCATTAAAACCATCAGTGCATTGGCAATAAGGTTGGCTAAAAATATTGAGCCAATAGTTACTTCAAAGGATGAATCTAGCGAGGGAATAATTAATAGGAAGAAAAATTGTAACCCTATGTTAATGAGAATGTTAGCAATTTTTATGGATGCAAATTTTTTAGCTTTATTTTCAAATCTTAACCTACCGAACGGTATAGATAATACCGCATCTATCCATAAAATAATGGCCAGCCATTCAATGTATTTTCCAGCTGAAGGATAGCCGATGAGAGGTGCTAAAAAATCAGAATTAAAATATATAGTTGCTGATAAAACTGTGCTAATAATAATTACTACTGTGCATGATGAAGTGTAGGCCTTTTCCAGATTATCCTTAGCAAACCTGAAAAATGTTGTTTCCATGCCATAGGTATATATCACTAAAAAAATGGCAGTGTAGGCAAATAAACTGGCAACTATACCGAGCTGTTCCGGAAGGAAAATAGCAGTATGAAGTCCTACAAGTAAATAGTTTATAACTCTGCCAAGTATACTACTTACACCGTATATAGCAGTTTGTCCTGCAAGACTTCTAAGTTGCCCCATTATAAAGTGATGGAATTATTCGCCTTTAAATTCAGGCTTTCTTTTTTCCAAAAATGCCTTCGTTCCCTCTGCAAAATCTTCTGTTTTCGTGCAATGTGAGAAGGCATTTGCTTCCGTTTGGTAACCATCTTCATCAGAATAAACTGCGTTAATACAGTCGATAACCATACCTACTGCCAATGGTGCTTTTGAAAGTATTTTTGAAAGTATTTTGTTACACAATTCGTGGAGCTCTTCTTTTGATTGCACCACATGATTAACGAGGCCTAATGACTTGGCTTCATCGGCAGAGATCATATCTCCTGTCATCATTAATTCAAATGCCTTTCCTTTGCCAATTAGTTGGGTAAGTCTTTGAGTTCCACCATAGCCAGGAATTATTCCTAAGTTCACCTCGGGCTGTCCAAACTTTGCATTATTGGAAGCTACTCTCATATGACATGCCATAGCAAGTTCACAACCACCGCCAAGCGCAAAACCATTGACTGCTGCAATAACAGGTTTAGGGCAATTTTCATAAAGTGCAAACACTTCCTGGCCGTTTTCAGCAAAATTACGAGCGTTCATTTCATCTAATTCGGCAATTTCCGTAATGTCTGCGCCTGCTACAAATGCCTTTTCACCGGAGCCAGTGAGAATTAAAGCTTTGATTTCTTCATAATCATAAACTTCTGTGATTAAACTCTTCAAGTCATCAATTGTTGCAATATTGAGCGCGTTGAGGCTTTCTGGTCTATTAATTGTTGCAGTTAAAATGCCTTCATTAAGCTCTGTAAGTATGTTTTGGAATGCTGCCATGGTTACTTATTGTTATTCGATTTAAAGTTACTTTTCGAATTAGTAATTGCAAACTCTATTTCAAATTAAGGATGAAATTCCCGTTTTGGGAGGATGGGCAGTAATAAAATTGTTTTATAGACCAAAAATAAACTTTTAAAGTGTGGTGTAATAATTGTTTCTTTGCATGTTGTAAGTAAAAACACCTAGTTACTTTTACTTATTTCGTTGTATTAAAAGAGTTATGAAAAAATATTTTCTAGTATTTGTTATGAGTTTCTTGGCAGAGATTGCCATCGGTCAAACTTGCACAAGTTTAAATAATGTAATTTCTGGAAATCCAAAAGGATGGTCAAGAACTACGAACTGGAGTTGTTCAGGAGCTTCTAATACTGTAAGTGGAGCATGGGATGGAACAAACATTGTAATTAACAGGGATTTCAACATAGAAAATGAAGTAATTGACTTAACAAGTTCTACATCAATAACGACCATTACAATTACTTCAACTGGAATTCTTACTTTTAGTTCAAATGCAAAACTTTTATTACCTGCTGGTGTAGAGATAGTTTTTGAAAGTGGCGCACAATTGGTAGCAAATAATAATGCATCAGGCTCTCTAATAGAAATAAATGGTAATGGTGTTTGGGGAAATGCATGCCCTGGCTGTAGTAATGAAACATTAACTGGTCCGGGTACGATTGATGAAAATTCTGACCCTAATGCACCTCTTCCAATTGAACTAGCATTTTTTAATGCAAAATCTAATAGAAACTATATCGAGCTTGCGTGGTCAACCTATACCGAAATCAATAACGACTTTTTCACAGTCGAAAAATCATCAGATGGCATTAACTATAGTTTATTAACAACAGTGGATGGTGCAGGAAACAGTTTGGCGCCATTAGAATATAGTTATACCGATAAAAACCCATCTTTTGGAAGATCATATTACCGATTAAAACAAACAGATTTTGATGGTACTTCAGAAACGTTTGCGCCAGTGGCCGTTGATTTTACTTCTTTAGAAGAGGGAAAGCTAGTATTTACAAACCCAGTGAGCCCGGGTGGTTTAGTTAATATTATTACAAACGCAGAAGAAACAGAAGCCCTTTCTCTTAGTGTAGTGAATATTTTGGGTGAAGTAATTCTCACAAAAACCTTCTCAGGATCTCAGTATGATTTTAACTTACATCAGAATATGAAGCCTGGACTTTACTTTGTAAAAGTGTTTTCTTCAACGTCTGAAAGATCAGGACGTTTGATTGTTCAATAGAGGTTTTAATCCTGTAAGAATTTCCGAAGTCATTTTATCTAAATCAAATTGGTGAGACCAACCCCAGTCATTTCTGGCACTGCTATCATCAATTGAATTAGGCCAGGAGTCAGCAATTTTTTGTCTGAAATCCGGTGAGTAAGAAATTTCAAACTCAGGCATTTCTTTTTTAATGGATTCAGCTATTTCTTTAGGGGAAAAACTAATGGCACTGATATTATAGCTGGATCTTACTTTAACATCACTTTCCTCTGCCTGCATCAAATCAATAGTGGCCTTCACAGCGTCATCCATATACATCATGGGTAAATAGGTATTTTCTGATAAGAAGCACTCATATTTACCTTCTTCTAAAGCTTTGTAATAGATATCTACTGCATAATCAGTTGTCCCACCTCCTGGTTTCGCTTTATGGCCAATTAATCCAGGGTATCTTAAGCTTCTAACATCTACACCATATTTATTGTGATAGTACTCACACCATCTCTCACCGGCCAGCTTACTTATCCCATAAATTGTGTTGGGATCCATAATCGTATTTTGTGGTGTATTATCAACTGGTGTTGATGGCCCGAATACAGCTATTGAACTAGGCCAGTAAATTCTTTTTAGATTTTTTTCTTTGGCAAGATCCAGAACATGGATTAAGCTGTCCATATTCAATTGCCAGGCAAATTTTGGGTCAGACTCACCTTTGGCTGAAAGAATGGCGGCTAAATGATATACCTGTGTTATTTGATGTTTGTCTGCTAATTCGAAAAGCTTTTCCCGATCCATAGCATTGAGAATTTCTGATGGTCCATCAGCCAACTTACCAGATGGTTCTTTGATATCGGTAATAACTACATTGTCTCTACCATAAATATCGCGAAGCGCTAAACTTAATTCAGACCCAAGTTGCCCTAAGGCACCAATCACAAGTATTTTATCCATAGTTAATTATTGCTCGGTGCGAATTTAGACATTTCATTCAAACGATTGAAATTCTGTTCGCGCTTTGAGCGAGCAAGTTATATATTTGCTATTCATGGACTTTATCGAATATCTCAAGTCAAAAAAAATTGATCCAAAGCTGTATGAAGCGGGAGATCAAAAGCAATACCTAAAGTTCAAGCAGGAATACGAACAAATGCATCCTAATAGTTTTACATCTCAAAAACTGTTTTTGATTAATGATTTAAGGAGAAGGTATTTGCTTAGTGAAGCGAAAGACTCGAAAGAAGTAAATAATGATAATGATTCTAAAGAAGTAAAAAGGCCAATTGTTAAGCCCAAGATAGCAGGAAAGGCGAAACCGGTGATGAAGAAACCTGGTAAACCTGTTATCAGAAAGCAAGCAAAGCCTATTATAAATAGACCTAAAAAGGAAGATTGATGTATACGTTAAAAGAAAAGCTAACTAAAGAAATAGAAGAAATTAAAGAAGCAGGGCTTTATAAGTCCGAAAGGGTAATTGTCACGCCTCAGGGAGCTGATATTAAAACAGCTCAAGGTAAAGAAGTAATTAATTTCTGCGCGAATAATTATTTGGGTTTGTCCTCACACCCGAAGGTGATCGATGCAGCCAAAAAAACAATTGATACGCATGGATATGGAATGTCGTCAGTTCGATTTATTTGCGGCACCCAAGATATTCATAAAGAACTTGAAAGGAAGATTTCTGAATTTCTAGGCACTGAAGACACCATACTATATGCTGCAGCTTTTGATGCCAATGGGGGTGTATTTGAGCCTTTGTTAGGCCCGCAAGATGCTATTATTTCAGATGCATTGAATCATGCTTCAATTATTGATGGCGTGAGACTGTGTAAGGCTATGAGATATCGGTACAATAATAACGATATGGCTGACTTAGAGGCCAAATTGAAGGAAGCGAGGGAAGCCGGTGCAGAACAAATAATGATAGTTACAGACGGTGTATTTTCCATGGATGGAACAATCGCTCAATTAGACAAAATCTGTGATTTAGCTGAAAAATATAAGGCCATGGTCATGAGTGATGAATGCCATTCTACTGGATTTATAGGTAAAACGGGAAGAGGCGTTCACGAACATTGCGGTGTAATGGGCAAAATGGACATTATCACAGGAACATTAGGAAAAGCTTTGGGTGGAGCTTCAGGAGGATTTACTTCAGGTAGAAAAGAGATAGTTGAATTGCTGCGACAAAGATCACGACCGTATTTGTTCTCTAATACATTAGCACCATCGATAACAGGCGCTTCTATTGCCGTGATAGATATGCTAAGTGAAACAACCGACTTGCGCGACAAACTGGAAAATAATACGAAATACTTCAGAGAAAAAATGACAGCTGCGGGCTTTGATATAAAGCCGGGAGTTCACCCCATTGTACCCATTATGCTATACGATGCACCATTAGCACAGAAAATGGCTGATGCATTATTAGAAAAAGGTATTTATGTAATTGGCTTCTTCTATCCGGTAGTTCCTAAAGGACAAGCAAGAATAAGAGTGCAGATATCAGCTGCACATGAGCAACATCATTTAGATGCAGCTATCAATGCTTTTACAGAAGTTGGTAAAGAATTAGGTGTGATAAAATAATTTAAGCCTTCGCTTCACTACGAATGGGGTTGTTGACAGTTTTATTTTTACTTTCAGCAACCTCATTTTTTGTTTCTTCCTTTCCTTCGGGTTTGGTTGTAAGGTATTCCTGGATATGCTTTCTTAATTCCTGAGGCGAAAGGTTACTATGTAACTTACCATTTCTAGTAAGTGATAATTGACCTGTTTCTTCAGAAACTACCAATATAGCCGTATCTGTTACTTCCGACATACCCATTGCCGCTCTATGCCTTAAACCAAACTGAGCAGGAAGACTATCAGACTCTGAAACAGGAAGAACACATCTTGCAGCTTTTATTTTGCCTTTATGAATAATTGCAGCCCCATCATGAAGTGGACTGTACTTATTAAAAATTGAAAGTAGTAGCCTTTTAGATAGGTGAGCATCAATAACGTCACCGGATTCTGCATAAAATTTCAATTCTGAATCTTTGGAAAATACAATCAGTGCTCCGGTATTTGTTCCACCTAATGTTTTGGCTGCTTCAATTACGGGAGTGATATTAAATAGCTCGTCATGCTCACGGCCTTTCCCCAAAAAAACGTTTTTAAAGAATGATGTACTTTTATTGAAGTCTGTTGTTTTGCCAATGAGTAGTAAAAACTTACGTATTTCTGGTTGAAAAAGGATTATAGCAGCCAGCACACCAACTCCCATAAACTGGCCTAATATTAAGCCTAGAAGTTCCATCTGTGCAGCACGTACAATAAGGTAAATGAGGTATAGTGCCAATACTCCTAAAAAGATGGTAACGGCCACACTACCTCGCATTAGTTTATAGACCTGATACAACAATACACTTACTAATAGTATGTCGATAACATCTACCCAACTAACCTCAAGAAACCCTATGCTAAATGATAATATCAATTTTAAATTTTTAGACTATTTAATATACGTTAAATTAAACAATTTGACCGTTTCTGCCGCTTCTTTTACGTCATGAACCCGTAAAATTGATGCGCCATTTTGTAAAGCAATCATATTAAGTGCTGTAGTGCCATTCAAAGCTTCGGCCGCAGAAATATCTAGTGACTTATAAATCATTGACTTCCTTGATATACCAACGAGAATAGGTAGCTCTAAAGTTTTTAATTCCTTAAGTTTTTTAAGAAGCTCAAAATTTTGAGGTACCGTTTTGGCAAAACCAAATCCCGGATCAATAATTATATCGTGTATACCTCTTGCCCGAAGATCAGTAACCTTTTTCTGGAAGTAATCGATAATCTCCAAGATGAGATGGTCGTAGTTGGTATACTCTTTCATGGTTTGAGGCGTCCCTCGCATGTGCATCAAAATATAAGGAACATTTGTTTGTTCAATAAGATCAAACATCCCATCATCTAGTTCACCACCTGATACATCATTAATAATATCGGCACCGGCATTGAGTGCTTCCTTCGCAACTTCTGATCGAAATGTATCAATCGAAATATAGCTATCAGTTAGCTCTTTTCTGATGGCTTTAATTGCGGGAATGACCCTATCGATTTCTTCTTTAACTGAAATATCTACAGCCCCTGGCCGGGTGGAGTAGCCGCCAATATCTATAATGGCAGCTCCATCTTCTACCATTTTAGTTGCTCTCGTAATAATTTCTTTCTCTTGCTCAACTCTACTGCCTTCATAAAACGAATCAGGTGTAACATTGAGGATACCCATTACCAATGGTACGTTTAATGAAACGGCATTTCCACGAATGTTGAGTGTCTTTTTACTCGAAAAAAATGTATCTTGCGCCACCTTAAAAATGGGTTTTTACAACTAAAATTTAATATTTTGATAGACCAAACTGTCAGCGAATATACGCAGGTAATAAAGGAGTGTAAAGCGCTTTTTGAAAAGAAAACAAAAGATTACGGCACAGCCTGGAGAATTCTCAGGTTAAGTTCAATTACTGATCAGATTTTTATCAAAGCGCAAAGAATTAGATCTATACAGGAAAAAGGAACCCAAAAAATAGAAGAGGATATTACCAATGAGTTTGTAGGGATAATTAACTACTGCATCATCGCTATTTTACAACTACGTTTAGAAGGTGATAAAAGAACTGAAATTCCCTATAACGATTTGGAACCCTTATATGATGAGGTTGTTAATGATACATTGGATTTATTAAAAAATAAGAATCATGATTATGGAGAAGCGTGGAGAGACATGCGTGTAAGCTCTATAACAGATATCATTTTAATGAAACTATACAGGGTGAAGCAGATTGAAGATAATGCCGGTAAAACATTGGTTTCTGAAGGTGTAGAGGCTAATTATCAAGATATGCTCAATTACTCTGTCTTTGCGTTAATCAAGTCAAACTTTATTTAATATGTTCAAAAAGGCGATTGATTTATTTTCGAGAATTTTTGTAGGCGGACTGTTTATTTTTTCCGGGTTGATCAAGTTGAATGACCCTGTGGGTACCAAAATTAAGCTTCAGGAATACTTCGAAGTTTTCTCTTCCGATTTTGGATCCTTCTTTGAAATATTTATTCCATTTGCACTTCCTATTGGAATGATCCTGATCATATTAGAAGTTGTTTTAGGTGTTGCTGTTCTAATTAATTATAAAATGAAATGGTCGATGAGTGTGATGATGGCACTCATGGTCTTCTTTACATTTCTTACCTTCTATTCTGCCTACTTTAATAAAGTGACGGACTGTGGTTGTTTTGGCGATGCCATACCACTTACTCCTTGGCAGTCATTTTATAAAGATTTGATACTGATCGTGTTTGTTGCACATCTTTTCTGGTACCGAAATGGTTATGAATCAGTTCTTCGTACAAGGCCAGCGAATGCTATAATTATAGCAACAACCGTTGTAAGTTTTATTCTTGGAATTACTGCCATTCGTCACTTACCTTTTATTGATTTCAGGCCTTATAAAATTGGGAACAGTATTCCTGAGAAGATGATTGCAGAGGAAGCGCCCATACTGGAATATACTTTTAAGAAGGATGGTGAAACAGTAAAATCAACTAAATATCTACTGCCAAAAGATGGTTATGAGTATGTAAGTGCCGAGTTGCTTAATGAAAAGGCATCTACACCTAAAATTACCGATTATCAAGTAGTTGGCACAGATGGTAATGACTACACAGAAGAAACATTTTCTGGTGCGAAGCTCTTATTAATTTTTTATGATGCGTCTTTTGAAGACAAGGAAAAAATGGATGAACTAAACAATCTGATTAACGGGTTGAATGGAATAGAACCAATGGTACTTACATCCTCGTCAGAAGCGGATTTTGAGGCATTCAGGCATGATTATCAATTGGCAGTACCTTACTATTTTACGGATGCAACCGTACTCAAGGCAATGATACGTTCAAATCCTGGCATTATGCTATTGCAAGATGGTGCGGTGCTAGGTAAGTGGCATCATAATGATATTCCATCGGCTGATATAGCAAATGGACTTATCAAATAGAATAATTCTTATAGGTATGCCGGGTAGCGGCAAAACAACCTTAGGAAAGGAATTGAGTGAGTGGATGAATCTTCCTTTTTTTGATTTAGATGATTTAATTGAGTCTAAAGAAGAAAAAACAATTCAACAAATATTTGGGCAGGAGGGGGAGGATGCTTTTAGAGAAATGGAAGCTTCCACTCTTGAAGGCTTCTGCAATTCGCATAATAAGTTCGTACTTGCAGCAGGCGGGGGCACTCCATGCTATTACAACAATCTTGAATTAATGAATGCGAATGCAAAAACTATTTATTTAGATGTTTCTGCAGAGGCGTTATTTGAACGGATGAATAAGACTGCCGTTGAGAAAAGGCCTTTATTTAAAAATGAAAACGTACTTGATAAGATAAAATCACTTATCGAAAGTCGCAGGCCATTTTATGAAAAAGCAAAACATCGTCTGATGTCCGATTCAATTTCTGTTGAAGATATCAGCGGGATTCTAAAAGAAGAATCCCACCGTAAATGACACTGCCGTATTTTTATTCTCTACTAAGGCCTCTCGCCTAGGATAGGGAGATACAGTTGAATTTCTGCCGTTAGATGTAGAAATAGCCATATCAACAAAATAATCTTCTGTTCTGATACCACCACCAAAGGTAATTCTGTTCTCACTCTCATCGATATCATTTTTGATGGGGTCGTCCATTCTGGCAAAACCAGCTCTTAGCCTAAACATCTCATATCTAAACTCAGCACCTAATCGATAGTTGATCACAGACTCTAGTTGATTGATGTCTGAATTGGCTTGAGAAAACGATACTCCGGATTCAGAATTTGAAAGATTAGCACCGGCATAATTAATTCTTTCAATATCCCCTGTAATAAACCCTGATTTCCCTAAAAAGTAGGTGGCACCTGCCCTCAGTTTAGATGGAGTAGTTATTGTAAAATTGAATGCCTCGTAATCGAATCCGAAAGACTCAATTTGTTCTCTAAAACTAGTTGCAAATAAGTAGTTAGCAGTAAGAGTTACGCTTCTAATTTGTTCAATAGAAATTATTGAAGGTGTTGTATAAGAGGCACCTAATAATACCTGAGGCATTGGCCTTCCAATAACTCCAAATGTAGCATTTACGCCAGTACCGTTTTGTTCATAGTTATCTTCCAAAACAAGACTAGTCAATTCGGCATTTGTTGGAATTTCAATATATTCCCTGTTTACTTCTCTAGTCATTGTTATAAGCCCTAAGCCAGCTCCAAAATAAATTCTATCATCATAGTTGGCTCCATAACTGAATGATGTCTGATACATTGCTCCGGTGGACTTGATTGTTTCTGTCTGGAAAGTGGGAAAGTCAGGCTCAGTATAGGCGGGTATGAAAATATCATTCCCATTGTTGTCTTGAGGGAAACTACCATCGTCTTCCACTGCGTAATAATCCCTATCAACAAAGTTATTGCCATTGATACTGAAAGGGCTTATAAGAAATGTTTCGAATGCAAGCTCTGCAAAATCATTATCAAAGCTTATATCTGACCCGTTGCTTGTAAAGGCATTTAATGCGGCATATTCTACAAAGTCTGCAGGATTGTTAGGGTCAAAAATAATATTACCATTATTATCTAACTGGTTAAAGCTGTTACCCTCATAGGTGATTTGATTTTGAAAATCGGCAATTCTATTGATACTGATTCCAAATGAACCACCTTTAAATGAGCCAGACCCTCTACCATATTTAATGGCTGCTCCTAAATTGCTGAAGTTGAAATTTAGACGAGCATCAGAAGTGTTTAGGCCAAGATATTCGCTTGTAGTATTTAAGTAATTGAAGGCAGGCGTAAAGGAGAACTCAGACTTATTGAAAAAGCCTAATCCAGCCGGGTTGGAGGAGGCTGAACTAATATCTCCTCCTAAAGAAGTCTGGGCTTCACCAATCCCCAACATTCGGGCACTTCCTCCTGGCGTTGTTCTGCTTAAATCAAGAGCCGTTCCTACAAAGTTACCGGCATCTTGTGCTTGCACATTGCTTAGACAAAACATTCCCATGCTTATACCAATAAGCGCAATTACTTTTTTCATGACTTAGAGTTTTCTTTTCTTAAAAATTCAGATTAGTTACCTCTTCTAGATCCTCCCGATGAACGCGAGCCGCCAGATGATCTGGATCCACCGCTACTTCTGCTTCCAGAAGAACCTGATGACATTCTACTACCACCTGAAGATCTAGAGCCTGAACTCGGTCTAGAATAACTTCCGGATCTGCTTCCAGAACTTGGCCTTGAATAGCTACCTGATCTGCTTCCAGAGCTAGGTCTAGAATAGCTTCCAGATCTACTACCAGAACTTGGCGTACTCCAACCTGAAGATCTTCTCTGAGGTGAGTTTCCATAACTACCTGATGATCTTGTTCTGGAATTAGGATAAGAACCATAGCTGCCACTTCTTGAACTGTTCGAAGGTCGACTATAAGTCGAATTCGATCTTGAACCAGATGAATTTGATCTGTCATAAGAAGACCTACTATAAGAAGATCTTGAATTAGTAGCCTCAGAATTTACGTCAGAAGATGGTTGAGACCTTCTGTAGTAAGATGATCTACTCGCAGCATTCCTCGTGTACCTATTATCGACCCTGCTATTTGAATTGTCAACTCTACCTGTAGTTCTTCCATTAGAAACACCATCATTGGATGCTACTCTTGATCTGGTTGATCTACCGGAGTTTACTGTTCCAGTACTTCTGGAAGAGCCTACACCTCTTCTAAAAGTTCTATTACTTCGGGTTTCAACGTTATTAATTACAACAACATTATTTCTGTAAGGATAAAAGAATGGGTCGTTCCAACCCCAGCCACCGCCATAGCACCAAGGGTCATACCAGCCACCGCCCCAGCCATAGCCTATGCCTACATTCCAGCCGGATCTCCAGCCCCAACGATTTCTCCATCTCCAATCATTCCAACCCCAGCCCCAGCCAGTGCCGAAACCTACTGAAACAGACCAACCCGGACGACCAATAATTCCTGGACCATACCATGGATCGTAGAAACCACCCCAATTGTTGCCATAAAAGCCATTGTTAAAACCTGGATTTGAATAATAATAGTTATTCACAACGGGAGGATTTTGACCATTATTTTCATAATCATCAACATAATAGTCGTCCTGATAATTACCATTATCTTCTTGATAAGAATCAGCCGAATATTTAGCTACATACTCTGGGTTTACATTTTTTTGTGAATAGCTGGATTCAGGAGATACATCATCAAAATTGGTTTTAACATCTTCAACTTGAGGTTGATTATATTTTTCTTGACGTGCCTTCTTTTTAGCTTCCCGATCTTTGGGTGTGTAATAAAGATCATCGTTTTCCTGAGCAATACTTGCACTGGAAATGATCATTCCAACTAGTAAAAGAATTGAAGTAAATTTAATTGTCGTTTTCATGGCACTTTCCTTTTGGTTCTAAACGTAATTTATTGCTCAGTAATTCCAAAATAAGGCTTTTTATATCCTTATATTTGCCGGCAACAAATTAATTACTTCAAAATAAACAAAAAACATACCAAACCTTAATTATGGCGAAAGGATTACCAAAAAGAAGTGAAGATTATTCTCAATGGTATAACGAATTGGTTAAAAAAGCTGATTTAGCAGAGCATTCATCTGTTAGAGGATGTATGGTTATAAAGCCCTATGGCTTTAGTATATGGGAGAAAATGCAGGCTGCACTGGATAAAATGTTTAAAGATACAGGTCATTCCAATGCGTATTTCCCATTATTCGTACCTAAGAATTTATTTGAAGCCGAAGAGAAGAATGCCGAGGGTTTTGCCAAAGAATGTGCGGTTGTTACTCATTATAGATTAAAAAATGACCCTGATAACAAGGGAAAATTAATAGTAGACCCAGAAGCTAAGTTGGAAGAAGAATTGGTAGTGAGACCAACAAGTGAGGCGGTCATTTGGAGCACATATAAAAACTGGATTCAGTCGTATAGAGACCTGCCATTGCTCATTAACCAGTGGGCCAACGTGGTTAGGTGGGAAATGAGAACGAGATTGTTCCTTAGAACAGCTGAATTTTTATGGCAAGAAGGGCATACTGCACATAGTTCGAAAGCTGAAGCAGTGGCGGAAACCAAGCAAATGCTAGAAGTATATGCAGATTTTGCCGAAAGATTCATGGCTCTACCAGTGGTTAAGGGTGTTAAATCAGAATCTGAGCGATTTGCTGGTGCAGAGGATACCTACTGTATTGAAGCGCTAATGCAAGATGGAAAGGCATTACAGGCCGGTACTTCTCACTTTTTAGGTCAGAATTTTGCCAAGGCATTTGATGTGAAATTTGCTGGGAAGGATGGTAAGGAAGAATATGTTTGGGGCACATCGTGGGGTGTGAGTACACGATTAATGGGGGCATTGATTATGGCGCATTCAGATGATGAAGGCCTCGTAATACCTCCAAAGTTGGCACCCATTCAAACGGTTATTGTTCCTATTTTTAAAGGAGAAGAACAATTAAATCAAATATCTGAAGTAGCTCAAAAGCTCAAAACGGAATTACAAGCTGATGATATTTCAGTGAAGTTTGACGATAGAGATACGAGTTCTCCCGGTTGGAAGTTTGCAGAGTATGAACTTAAAGGAGTACCGGTAAGAGTGGCCATAGGACCAAGAGATTTGGAAAATGGTACGGTAGAAATAGCCAGAAGAGATACTAAAGAGAAAAAAGTCATTCCGTTAAGCGAAGCGGCTCAGCATATCAAAAATTTAATGACAGAAATTCAGGAGAATATTTACAAACGAGCGCTGGATTTTAGAACTGATAATACCACTGAAGTGGATTCTTACGCTGAGTTTAAGAAAGTACTTGATGAGAAAGCAGGGTTTGTTATGGCTCACTGGGATGGCACTCCTGAAACGGAAGAAAAAATAAAAGAAGAAACAAAGGCTACCATCAGATGTATACCTCTTGATTTCAAAGAAGAAGAAGGCAAATGTATCTATAGTGGCAACCCATCGAAAGGTAAAGTAATGTTTGCCAGAGCTTACTAATTAAATTGATACCAACAAATGAAAGCAACCTGACATATCGGGTTGCTTTTTTTATGTTCTGTCGGTTGTAAGACCTTATTCATTCAACCAGACTATTTGATTGACGTTAAAAAGGCTCATGTCTAAGTTGATCAGCAGACTCAAGAGAAAAAACAGATTCATGGCGGTAATATTATCTGCCATCGGAATATTGCTTATCTATTTCATAATCTCATCGCACTTTCTTCACAAGGAGAAATCTAAAGCACTGGTTCTTCAAAAGCTTAGAGCAATTTCATTAACAGCAAGTCAATTCATTGATGGTGATGCACATGAATACATTGTAAATACCTATCACAAAAAGAATGATATTATTTCATCGGAAGAAGACTCAATTTACCTGAGATTACACAGGCAACTTAATAAGGTAAAGCAACTCAATGCGCTAGAAAGCCCCATTTATACGATGGTTTTCAATCAGGGTCATAATGAGTACGAATTTATAATTACCTCATCGGAACAGCCTTACTACAGACATATGTTTGTTAATTACCCTTCGCAACTAAGAATGAATTATAGTGTTGGAGGAGTAATAGATGAATACCAAACAGAAAATGGAACCTGGTTGAGTGCTTTTGCTCCAATAAAAAATTCGAAAGGTGAGGTGGTAGCTATACTACAAGTTGATCAGGAATTTGACTCGTTTCTTCAAGAAGCTCGGGAAGATTTAATAAAAAACATTCTTTTTACATCCGTACTGTTCGTGCCATTTATGATTTTCCTCTTCACTTACATGAGGAACGTTTTAACCAAAGAGGAACAGAACCAGCAACTTTTAGAAGAGCGTAATGAAGAAATTGAAATCCAAAATGAAATGATTAAAGAGGCGAACTTAAAACTTGAAAAGGCTAATTTGATTATACAAGCTCGAAATGACACGTTGGATAAACAAGTGAAAAAACGCACTAAAGAGCTACTGGAGGCCAATCAGGATTTAGAAACATTTCTATATAGATCGTCACACGACATTCAGGGGCCAATTGCTTCATTGAAGGGCGTAGTAAATTTAGCGCAAGCAGATACTAATAATGGGAAAGAATATTATGATTTTATAACTACAAGTGTTAATCAACTTGAAACAAGAATACGCGGTATTAACTCTGTTTTTGAAATTAAGAAACAGGAATTGGATTTGGCACAGCTCAGTATTCGTGAAGTTTTCGAAGATGCCGTAACTGACCAGTGTAATGAGCTAGGTTTTCACAGAGTCGATCTAAAATTTGGAGGCAATGCTATTGTTAAAAGTGACAAAACAGTTCTGAGTGTGCTTTTTTCTGAGTTGGTAAAAAATTCGATTATGTATCGCAATAGCGATATAGTAAAGATTGATTTATCAACCGAACTTGTAGGACAAAAACACATTCGAATTACTTACAAAGACAATGGAGTAGGAATAGATGCAGACCAACGAGATTCCATATTTGATATGTTTAAACGAGGGAACGAAAAATCTCAAGGCTCAGGCCTTGGACTCTATGCTGTAAAACTTGCTTTAGAAAAACTTCATGGTAAAATAACCCTGCTCAGTGCCGACAATGGTGTTACTTTCCAAATTAATTTACCCAGATGACCATCTGTCATTAATATGACTTTGCGCAAACCAAGGATTGGTTTACTTTGCAACCCTGAATGAAGCAGATAGTTAAAGTAATTATACCCGCCTTTAATGAAGAAAATGGAGTAGGCTCTGTTATTGCAGAAATACCTAATGACATTGTGAGTGAAGTAATTGTAGTCAATAATGCTTCTACTGATGATACTGAAAAGGCAGCAGCTAAGGCTGGGGCAACTGTTCTGAGGGAAGAAGTTAAAGGATATGGCAGGGCTTGTCTGAAGGGTATTGAGTATATCAAACAACAAGAAAACAAACCTCATATTGTTGTATTTTTAGATGCAGATTACTCTGACTATCCTGAGGAAATGAAGGATTTAATAAAGCCTATCATTGAACAGGACATGGATTTGGTGATTGGGTCGAGAGCGTTGGGCAACAAGGAGAAAGGAGCAATGACACCGCAGCAAGTTTTTGGTAATTGGTTGGCTACAGGTTTATTAAAGTTGTTTTATAATGTAAATTTCACTGATTTAGGTCCATTCAGGGCTATTAAATATGAAAGTTTAATAGCATTGAATATGAAAGACAAAACATATGGCTGGACTGTGGAGATGCAACTGAAGGCAGCTAAAATGAAAATGAAATGTACAGAAGTGCCAGTGAATTATAGAAAAAGAATAGGCTTTTCGAAAGTTTCCGGAACGGTTAAGGGAACTGTCATGGCAGGATATAAAATAATTTGGACCATTTTTAAGTACTTGTAATATGGAGTGGTTAGTTATTGTACCATATAGCCTTGCATTACTGTTTATTTTTGTCTTCAGCCTAAGCCAATTGAACTTAACGTGGCACTACCTGAAGTCTAAGAAAAATCAAACTCAGGCTCCATCAACGTTGAAAGACTACCCTTATGTAACTGTTCAACTTCCTATTTATAACGAAAAATATGTTGTAGAGCGCTTACTGATAAAAGTGGCTCAATTCGTTTACCCAAAGGATAAATTAGAGATTCAGGTATTGGATGATTCCACCGATGAGACAGTGGAACTCACTGCAGCATTAGTTGAAAAATTACAGAATACGGGCCTGGACATTCAACACATCAGAAGGCCAACCCGGGAAGGGTTTAAAGCAGGAGCTTTACAATATGGAATGCAAATGTGTAAAGGTGAATTCATTGCTATTTTTGATTCAGATTTTCTACCTGAGCCAGATTTTTTACTTAAGACCTTACCGCAATTCGAGGCTAATATAGGTGTAGTACAAACCAGATGGGGCCACTTAAATAGAGATTATTCACTGCTCACAGAGCTTCAGGCGTTTGGACTAGATGCACACTTTTCTGTGGAACAAACTGGTAGAAATCACGCCAACAGTTTTATTAATTTTAATGGTACTGGAGGAGTGTGGAGGAAAGAATGTATTAATGATGCTGGCGGTTGGTCTGCTGATACATTAACTGAAGATTTAGATTTAAGCTATCGGGCGCAACTAAAGGGCTGGAAGTTTAAGTACTTAGAAGACTGTGTAGCTCCCGCTGAGTTGCCGGTTATCATGTCAGCAGTTAAATCTCAACAATACAGATGGAATAAAGGTGCAGCAGAAACGGCCAAGAAGAATTTAGGTAAAGTGCTAAAATCTGATTTAGGTTTTGGGAGTAAAATACATGCCGTTTTTCATTTGTTTAATAGTTCGGTGTTTGTATGTCTTCTAATTGCTTCATTATTGAGCATACCCATGCTCTTTATTAAAGATGCGAATCCAAGGTTAGAATTGCTGTTTGACATAGGCAGCGTTTTTCTGCTCGGTTTTTTCTCAATTACTTTCTTTTATTGGGTTGCAACCAAAAATACCCTCACCAACTATTCGTCAAAGTACTTTTTTAAAATATATCCTATGTTTTTAACGGTTTCAATGGGGCTTTCGCTTCATAATGGGCTAGCTGTTTTAGAGGGTTTGTTTGGGTTTAAAAGTGAGTTTATTAGAACACCCAAGTTCAACATTAAAAGCAAGACAGATTCTTGGGTAAACAACACGTACATCAAGCCAAAGCTCAACCTTCTCATATTGTCAGAGGCATTTTTGAGTTTCTATTTTTTCTTTGGTGTAAGCAGTGGTATATTTTTAAAGGACTGGGGCCTTGTAATTTTTCACCTCATGTTAGCCATAGGTTTTGCGATGGTATTTTATCACTCAATAAAGAGTTTACCGGGTGCTGCGTCTGCTAAATAGGAAGTGGTTCTTTTGGTTATTAATGGCCTTGAGCATCATATTATATGTTCAAATAGCATTTTTTATCCAAAGGTTCGAAAGTGGAATTCTAATTCCGGCTTATACTTTGGTCTTCATTTGTTATATCGTTCTTGTTAAAAACTATTCAAAGAGCGATGTTCAGATCAACTATCTTTTAGGTTTGGCCTTCTTAGTACGATTTTTACTTGTCTTCGCCTTCCCATCTTTGTCTGACGACATTTATCGGTTTATATGGGATGGAAGATTACTAAATGCAGGCATTCACCCTTTTTCTGAGGTTCCTTCCTTTTACATGATCTCTGGAAATGAGATGGCTGGATTGGATCAATCGCTTTATACAAAATTGAACTCACCGGAATACTTTACCATTTATCCACCTTTTGCTCAATTCATTTACTGGGTATCAACGTTAGCTACCGATTCCATTTACATAAGTAATATAATCATCAAGTCACTCATTTTTCTTGCTGAGGTAGGTTCAATCATTATCGGCTTAAAATTGCTCGAACGCTATAAACTTCAGAAAAGAAATATTCTGATGTATGCACTTAATCCTTTGGTGATTTTAGAACTCACCGGTAATGTTCATTTTGAAGCATTTATGATTTTCTTTTTGTTGTTGTCAGTGTACTTGATGCACCAATATGCTATAGTAAAATCAGGCTTTTACATGGCTGCCAGTATTGCTAGCAAGCTAATACCAGTAATATTTCTACCGTTATTTTTAAGAAGGTTAAAACTAGCACCTTTAATAAGGTGGTACGCGGCAATTCTAGTCTTCTCGTTATTATTTTTCATTCCATTATTTCAGTCTGACTTTGTTCATGGAATGGGTGAAAGCCTGGGGTTGTATTTTCAGAAATTTGAATTTAATGCAAGCATCTATTATATCATCAGAGAAATCGGGTATTGGTTTAAAGGATATAATATCATAGGCACGGCAGGTAAGTTTCTGGCCTTGGCTTCATTCCTCAGTATTATGGGTATAAGTCTATTTTACCGAAAGAATGCCAATATTTTTGAGTTGATGATGCTGGCATTAACCGTATACCTACTCCTTTCAACAACAGTTCACCCCTGGTATGTAACAACCATTTTAATGGTATCGATATTCACAAAATTCAGGTTTACAATAGTGTGGTCTTTGCTAATCTTTTTCACTTATATTGGATATACTGAAACAGGCTTTCAGGAAAATATGTTGATAGTGATACTAGAATATGTAGTTATAGTTACTATCCTAATTGATGAACTTTATGAAGTATCTAAGAATAGAACACCTTGGTTGGCAAAAAATGTTTAGATGGATTTTATTAGTGTTTACGATCGTAGCTTGTAATGATATGTTTGCTCAACAAGATTTTGATAAAAAAGTAAAATCACTTTTAAATAATACAGTGCCACAGATAACCAGTAGCGAGTTGGATACTTTACTACAAAAGAATCCTAATCTGATTTTATTGGATACACGATCAACAGAGGAGTATAAAGTAAGTAAAATAGCTTCAGCAAAGTTTATCGACTATGATGATTTTGAACCTCAAATGGTTCAGGGAATAGACAAAGATGAACAAATTGTTGTCTATTGCTCTGTTGGGTATAGAAGCGAAAAGATAGGGGAGAAACTTCAAGAAATGGGCTACAACAATGTACTCAACTTATACGGTGGCATATTTGATTGGAAAAATACTGATCATGTTGTTATTAATGAGAATCAACAACCTACTGATAGTGTACATACTTACAATAAAAATTGGTCTAAATACCTAAACAAAGGAGTGAAGGTTTATGACTGATCACCTCATTATTTTTGCTAAAAACCCTGAATTAGGAAAGACTAAAACACGGCTTGGGAATAAACTTGGTGATGATGTGGCATTAGCGGTTTACTACAACCTAATCCATCGAACACAAGAGGTTACAGCCGATGTTAATGTAACCAAGATCGTATATTACTCATCATTTGTTGACAGGGAAGATTCCTGGGATAATATCACTTACAAGAAGAAGAGGCAAAAAGGTGAAAATTTGGGTGTAAGGATGGCTCAGGCCATGAAAGACTCTTTTGAGGAAGGCGCTACCAAAGTTGTCCTTGTAGGAACAGATATATATGATCTGACATCGAATATTATTCAAACTGCCTTTAATGAACTTGATGATCATGATGTAGTTATTGGTCCGGCCAAAGATGGTGGTTATTACCTTGTTGGCTTATCTAAACCTGTTTATTCGATTTTCGATCTCGACTCCTGGAGTCATTCCGAGGTATATAATGAAACAATGGCCCTGATAAACCAGGCAAATCTCTCTTCATCAGTATTAGTTGAGTTGAATGATATTGATGAACCAGAGGACTTGAAAGGTACTGATCTGGAAAAGTTTCTGTTTGATATAGGCAAGTAATTCGCCACTAACACTACATTTCTGTAGAATTAATTACACACCACACGTTGCACGATATCAACAATTAAACCGAATTTAAGGCCATTTTCGGTGCTATTGGATGATGGAATAGTCTTCGCACTTATAAGGGTAACTTTAATCAAACTAAATAAGATCATGAAAAAATTAACTTTTTTAATAGCTACATTATTAGCAACCAGTCAATTATTTGCTCAAGACATGACATTTGATGATTGGGATACGGATGATGATGGATTGATTGAACGATTTGAATTCACTCAGAAGTTCGTAGACAATTATTTCAAAATGTGGGATCCATCGGAAACAGAAGGGATTTTAGAAGAAGATTTCTTTAAATCTTCATATGCAGGTCTCGATACTGATGGTGATCAAATGTTATCGGATGAGGAATGGCTTATAGGTTATAACTATTTCTATGAAGATTACATTACCACAGCAGAAGTCAATTTTGTTGATGTGAATAATGATGGTAGAATTACTTATGAAGAGTATCATGATGTACTCTATGATCTTGATTATTTTACTGACGTAGATGTTGATGAAGACAATTACATTAGCGAATATGAATTAGCTGATTATGTCTTCGATAATTGGGATTTTAATGATAATGGTACAATTGGAGTTTACGAGTATAGTAGATTCGATTGGTATTATCTAGATGTATAATTGAACATCAGACCCTCCAACAGTGGAGGGTTTTTTATTTTATAGGCTTAAAAAAGATGAGCATTTGAATAATAATCCCAATTAAAATGAGGGTTCCAATTTCCAGGGTTGAAATAAGGTTGCTGCTCTCAACAAGCCTGTTAGATTTATCCAACTCCCTTTTTGCTTCCAACATTTGTATTTCTGCAAGTTTATCGAGTTCACCTAATACCTCCACAATTTGAACTGCTCGCTCTGAACTATCTCCACTTTTTTCTATTTCATAAAGTTTGCTCAGTTTTTTCTTCAGCACATTCATCGACTTTTCCTCTTTTGCAGTAAGTCTGGTATTGGCGTATTTGTCAACTACCACATTGATCGAATCATTAATGTTAAAATCAATCTTTGTGATTTCTCCGGTAATCAAATCGTTCTTTTTAATATCTAAAAGTCTCGATATTTTAAAGATGTGATCTTTAGCTACCAGGCGGTCTTCATAGACAGATGAGAATGACTTTTGAATCATTTTAAAATGATTTTTATCCATTCTATTAGTGGCAAACACCAATAGAAAAACGGTTACAAGGGCAGCTAATGCTTTTAATTTGGACCAAAGTTTATTTGACATAAGAGTGGAGTTGAATTACCAAAACTAACGTACTAATATATAAATTGTTCGCTGCCTAAAAACAATAAACCCTCTTTAAAAGAGGGTTTATTATTTGAAAATATTCAACCTATTTATTTAACCATTATGGAATATTGCGGTGTAGGGTTCAGCGGACAGAAATAAACATACTCGCCTTTTTCCAACGTAACGGTTTTAGATTCAGCCGTTTCGCCATCATTGATGGTCTTTTTTAAGTATGCCTCAGGAATATGATTCTTCTGATCTGTTTTTCCTTTGGGTGCAATCACAAATCCTAGTTCATGATCCACACCCTCGTTAGTTACTTCAAAAATATATTGTTTTCCTGCCTCAAGAGTGAGTTCAGTTTGAGTAAATTCACCTGCAGTTTGAGATAATTTTACTCTTTCTGGAGTTTGAGCTTGTGCTATTGAGCTAATGCTTAGCACTGCTGCAAAAAGTATAGATTTTAGTAAGTTTTCCATTTTATAATAGTTTAAGGGTTTATTCAATTATGCGTTAATAGTCTCTAATTCAGGTGCAGCTGGGAAGTCTACAGGAATTTGAGTAGCACCATGTATAAAGTTGCTGATAATTTTATCACCTATTACCATGATAATATCCACCAAGTTGGCTTTTGTATAGCCAGCGTTGAATAAATTATCAACGGCATCAGAACTTGGTTTGCTTCTGTTTTCAGTAATATTTTTAACAAAAGCCGCAAGAGCATTTAATTTCTCATTGAATGAAACATTACCAGTTCTAATCTCTAAAATTTGGTCGTCTGTAAAACCGTTCATTTTGCCTAATGCAGTGTGAGCAGCCAAGCAATAGTTACACTCATTTACTTGCGAAACAACTAAATTGATTACTTCTCTTTCTTTAGCTGTTAATGTACTTTTTCTGTTTTGAAGTGCAAGGTAGTCTGCTAAAGCCGTCTCGTTGTGAGCATACGTAGCGTAAAGGTTAGGTACAAAACCTAGTCCTTTTTCAAGCTGATCAAATATTGCCTGATTGTTAGCACTTACTTCATTTTTTGTTGGAACATTTATTTGCGTTGCCATATCTGTTTTGTTTAATTTTTAAAATGTTTCGTTTTGATTACGATACAATTTTACGGCAACAATACAGGCAGGTGAGAGGCTACTCTTCCCGATAGAGTGTCAATACTTCCCAATGTGCATTTTTCTATTGTACACTGGCTTTTTCAGAACGCATTTGCTGCTTGAATTCAAGGGGTGTTTGCTTAATTAAACGCTTAAAAACTTTATGAAAACTACCGGCATCTTCAAACCCCAGCTCGTAAGCAATTTCCTTTACACTTTTATCGGTATAGAGTAAAAGACGTTTTCCTTCCAAAATAATTCGCTCCTGAATTATCTGCAGCGGAGTGCTATTGCTAAACTTTGAAAATAGGTTGGATAATGTTTTTGGTGACTTAAAAAGCAGTTCTGCATAGTCAGATACCTGGTGTTTTAGTTTATAATTTTGCTCTACAAGTACATTAAACTTCCG
The DNA here is from genome assembly GCF_017068455.1 of Fulvivirga lutea. NCBI lineage: Bacteria > Pseudomonadati > Bacteroidota > Cytophagia > Cytophagales > Fulvivirgaceae > Fulvivirga > Fulvivirga lutea. The sequence continues at coordinate 4,080,729 of NZ_CP070608.1, read as the reverse complement.
GATTAAATCTATTTGGCTGTCTTCCATTTCAGATTGGATAATCTGCTTTTTAGCTATTCTGGTCACTTTTATGATTAATCGCTTTAATAACATCCTTAACATTTCTTCCTGGATATTATCACGCGTACTAAATTCGTCAACAAAAACATGGAAGAGCATTTCAAACTTTTCTATCTCTTCTTCTACCAAATCGATTATGTGTTGGTTAGAGCTCCCAAAAAATAAAATTCCATTGCATGAAACTTCCTGATCGTGATCTATGATGCAGTAAAACTCCCGATTAAAATTAAAAGAGGTGAGTTCGGGGGTGTCTTTGGGAAATTTAAGAACATGTAAATAGGTGTAAGTAGTAATCTGGTTGGGCAATAGTGTGGTTTCAGCTCCATCAACATAAAATGTTACAGGATTATGGCACCTGTTCCATAAGATGCTAATTAAGTTATTATACCTTTCTAACTCATGGAGTTCCTTGGCATGATTAGTCAGTAGCGCCAAAAGAGAATTGAATTCCTTGCCTTCAAAAACTTTTACCATTCTATAAATCTCTGAATTATTTTAAAAATGGAAAGTCACCTTACAGACTTAAGCATTATTTGGATTGATAAATTTTTAATATACATGTGCTATTGAAAGAACAAGCTTAAATTGTTGTCGATGCTGATCAATAAAATATATTTAAGTATTTTGATGATAAATGTCGCTTGTTTTAGCTAAAAAAGGAGGAAATATTGGAACGGCAATTCAAATTCAAAGCCTGGAATAAAGATACTAAGCTGTTAATGCGCTTAAACCAGATCGATTGTGTGAAAGGCGTTCTTGTCAAAGAAGATCATGTGTTGCTGCAATTTACCGGCTTACATGATAAAAGCGGGAGCGAAGTATACGAAGGCGATATTTTGCTTTTTGGTACTGAAAAAGCCATTGTCAAATGGAATAATGAGTCATTTTCCTGGACACTAGTTAACGAAATTGGAGGTAGCCATCGTCCGTTTAACTCAGCAGAAATGGAGAAGGGTGTAAAATTGTGCAGCGTTTTTGAATCGCCAGAATCTTTTTCTTCAAAATAGTGGTTACCTTTGCACTGCAAAACGTTTTTATACGCACACGCTATTCTAACTATACCAACTAAATGAAAGTATCACTAAGTGTTGATCAATTAAACATTACTCCGAGAGAAGCTCAGGTAGTGGACATGCTTTGTGAGTCTTTAAAACAAGACGTTGAGCTATTAAAGTGTCCAAATTGCGGTGAAGAAGGCCAAATAATTCTTCACGTAAACAATACGAAAATTTCAGCTTTAAGAACAGAAATTAAGGTGTGCTGCCCGGAATATTATGCCAAAACAGAAGAAGCTTTGGCACTAAACGTTTAGCCCTTCATTTTTTTGTCAATATAAGCTACGGCCTGATTAATAGTTTGTAGTTGCTCGGCATCTTCATCAGGAATCCTGATATTAAAAGTCTGCTCAAACTCCATCACCAATTCTGCATAGTCAAGTGAGTCTATTCCTAAATCTTTGATGAAGTTGGCATCTGGAGTTACCTCCGTTTCTGCTATACCTAACTTATCGACTAATATTTTGGTGATTGTATTATTTATATCCATTGGTTGAATCTATAAAAAGCAATCCGTAAATCTATGAAAATTATTAAAATCGCAAAAAGAACTCGGTACCCTCATCTATTTGTGATTTAACACTTAAACTACCCTGATGTTTCCTCATTATTTGCCTTGAAAGGCTCAGACCAATGCCGGAGCCATCTTTCTTCGTGGTAAAAAAAGGGATAAATATTTTTTGCAGCGCCTCTTCCTCAATTCCATTACCATTATCACGAATACTAATAACAGGCCTCTTTTTCTCATCTAACTCAGCGGTAACCTGTATTAACCTGTTCGCTTGCTCATCAAAAGCTTGTGTGGCATTTTTAATAATATTAATAAGCACTTGCTCAATCATGTGCCTGTCTGCTTTAATGGTTAAATCAGGTGCTATATTTTTATGAATTTGAATCTGGTTATTTTCAATCTCCTTTTTAAGTAGCAAAAGTATATCATCTATTAGCTCGGCAACGGCTATTTCTTTTATGGTTGGTGTGGCCACTTGAGTAAGGTTTCTAAAATCCTGAACAAACTTTATGAGCCCTTCGCTTCTCTTCTTTATGGTCTGAAGTGCCAGGTGTAAGTCTTCGACTTCATCATTACTCATTTGGTTCATCTCCTTGCCGTTAGCCAATTGAGTTTGCAATTCCTGGTCTACCGTATTTGCAAGTGAGCTGATAGGAGTAACGGAGTTCATTATTTCATGCGTTAACACCCGCACAAGATTTTGCCATGCCTCCATCTCCTTTTCTTCTAACTCACTTTGTATGTTTTGTAAGGAGATGAGTTTATAAACTTCACCACGAAGAGTAAGCTCAATGGCATAAATGGCCAACTGAAATATTTCGCCATTTAATTCAATTTTTACCAAATCTCGACCCCCCGTTCTTAATCGAATAATAGTATCAACCAATAATGGATCGATGGTTTTTAGGTCATGAATATTTTTAAGATTTTCTGTACGTAATAATTTTTTTGCAGCTGAATTACATATCTGCACAGTGCCGTCTTTTTTGAAAGTGATAATTCCTATTCCAATATGTTGAACAATATTTTTCAGATACTGAAAATCAGCCTCTTTTTCTCTTTTATTGGAAGTGTTGTTGGAAATGAATTTGTTTAAAGCTGCATGGAGTGCATTTAAATTAGGATTATCCGTATTTATCGGATATTTCTTTTTTATCACATCCTCCGATAAGGATTGTAGAAAAATGCGCACATCTTCATTTTCCTGTTTATTAGAGCTAAGAAATTTGATCATTGAAGCCACCTGTAGTCCTGCAAGTGCAATTAGAATGGCCTGAGTGATTATAAAACCATTGTTAAATAGTGTGTAGCAAAAAATAAAAAGAGTGAGGGTTAGTAATCCAACCCTTATTAACGCATTCTTTTTTAAATCACTAAAGTCCATGCTTTTCCAGCCTTCTGTAGAGTGATGCCCTTGTTAAACCAAGTTCATCAGCAGCTTTAGATATGTTGCCCGAATGAATGCTAATGGCTTTTTTAATGGCATTTTTTTCAACTATGTCCAGGTTAAGATCGCCCGATAAAATATCATCATTCGATGAGTTTGAAGTATTTAGAAACGAGAAATAGGAGGCTTCTATTACTTCAGAATCATTCATAATAATGGCTCGTTCAATGGCATGTTCCAACTCCCTGATATTTCCAGGCCAGTCATAGCGTTTAAGGTAATCCAGCGCCTCACTAGAAATTTTATTTACGTTCTTCCTATATTTTTTAGCGTACTTGTCTAAAAAATGGTTCGCCAGGAGTGGAATATCTTCAGGTCTATCTCTTAGAGCAGGTATTTTTATTTCAACTGTATTGAGTCTGTAAAGTAAATCTTGTCTGAATGTTCCTGAACTAACCATGTCATTCAAGTCCATATTAGTGGCACTTACGAGCCTCATGTTTATTTCCTTACTTTCATTACTTCCAAGTGGGGTTATTTCTCTATTCTGCAGGCTTGAGAGAATTTTCGATTGTAGAGATGTATTGAGGTTGCCTATTTCATCCAAGAAAAGAGTGCCTTCATTAGCTAACTCAAATTTTCCAACTTTATCTTCTTTGGCATCAGTAAATGCTCCTTTCTTATGTCCAAAAAGTTCGCTCTCAAACAAGGATTCAGAAATGGCACCCATATCCACACTTGTAAATGGGTTGGTTTTTCTTTTCGAACGTTGATGAATAGCTCGCGCTACCAATTCTTTTCCAGTACCATTTTCTCCAAGAATCAATACATTAGCATCGGTTTCGGCTACTTTATCTATTAATGAGAATACTTCTCTTATTGCTCGGCTTTTGCCAATAATATTTTTGAATGGTTGATTGATTTCAGCCTCCAGTAACTCCTTGGCTTTTTTAAGTTTGTCTACCTCTTTGTATGATTCCTTCAATTTAATAGCCGTAGAAATGGTAGCAATAAGTTTTTCGTTTTGCCAGGGCTTGAGCACAAAGTCAGTAGCACCCTCTTTTAGTGCTTTTACGGCCATTTCAACATCACCATAGGCTGTAATTAAAATAACCACAGCCGATGGATCTTTTTCTAATATTTGATTCAACCAATAAAAACCCTCTTTACCGCTGGTAATGTCTTTGCTGAAGTTCATGTCCAACAAAATCACATCATACGTATCATTGTTTAGTAAGAAAGGAATCTTCTTTGGATTTTTTTCGATGATCACCTGATGTGATTGTTTTTTAAGTAGAAGCTTAGCGGCTAATAGCACATCTTCATCATCATCGATCATTAATATTTTACCGGATTTTTCCACGTGGTTATTTTTTGGCTCAGAGTACTATACTAAATATGGTGCCAAAAGCCTGAAAGCGTTTAAACACTGATAATAATTAAACGGATGTTCAGTAATGTACTAAATTGTTCGATAATGAACACTTAATTACGCTTTTATTTCTGCTTTAGGTTTGGTACATTCCCTCCAACCAAATCATTAACTATGAGAACATTACTTACACTTTGTCTATGCTTGCTTTTTCAATTTTCTTATTCTCAGTGCAATCCCTTCTATAATTTTAAAGAAGGCTCCACATGGGAAATAACCAATTATACCGATAAAGATAAAGTCACCTCACGTCAGGTGAATTCGGTAAAGTCTTTAACTGAAACATCAAACGGTTGGGAAGCAACTTTAGCTTTTAAGAGTTACGATAAGAAAGATAAGCTAGAGTTGGAAAACGAAATTGAAATGACTTGCGATGATGGAACTATTTCTATGGATATGTCGAGGTTTTTTCCTCAGGAAATGATGGAATCTTTTGAGGATATGGATCTGCAGATAGAAACAGAAAATATGGTAATTCCTGAAAGTTTGAGTGTAGGAGATGAATTGCCAGAAGCTTCAATTACAATTTCTGGACAGATACCTTTTACAATGGAGACAAAAATTACAGACAGAAAAGTACAAGGTATTGAAAGTATAACTACACCAGCCGGTACTTTTGAGTGTTATAAAATTTCTTACAAAATCATTACTAAAACGATGATGTCCATAGAGATGAATGGAGTTGATTGGATAGCTAAGGATGTAGGAATGGTAAAGGCTGAGAGCTATAAACAAAACGGGAAGTTAATGGGAGTGAGTCTTTTAACCTCTTTTGAATAAAAAGCTTACATGCTCAAATCATTTTAGCTAATTCTTTGTTATATTAGCAGTGTTGTTATTGGGATAAAAATATTTATCCTATTATTTTGAGTTTTTGACCTTGGAAGTGCTCTTGACCGGAGCACTTCTTTTTTTGTCCAAAAATTAAAAGATAGAGGAGGTTGTTTTTGTGGTAAATAGCTCCAATGCCTTCATTCCTGCTAGTGAATTACCCTTTCTATTTAATCCGGGGCTCCAAACAACAATGCTATATTCGTTAGGGAGAATAGCTGCAATTCCCCCACCTACACCACTTTTTCCTGGCAAACCTACACGAAATGCAAATTCACCGGCTTCATCATAGAAACCACATGTAAGCATAATTGCAGCAATTCTTTTAAACTGGCTTTTGGTTAAATATCTGTGCGAGTCAATAACACCCTTTCCGTGATTGGCGAAAACTCTGAACGCTTTGGCAAGCTCGTGGCATGTCATTTCAATGGAGCAGAAATCGAAATACAAATCCAGCACTTCTTCGATATCATTATGAATATTGCCGTAGGATTTCATTAAGTTAACCATAGCAGCATTTTTGAAGCCTAGCAGCTTCTCGCTGGCAGCAACTTTTTCATTGTATCGTATATCGTCCTGACCCGTGAGTTTATTAACGTATTCCAAAAATTCACCCCGTGGATCACTTAGGTTAGAAATGAGCATATCTGTCACTACCAGCGCACCTGAGTTGATGAAAGGGTTTCTTGGTATACCTTCTTCATATTCAAGTTGAACCAACGAATTAAACGGATCACCTGATGGTTCTACATCAACCCTGCGATACACCTTTTCCTTACACTTGCCAACGGCCATGGCCAACATAAATACTTTTGAGATACTTTGAATAGAAAACTTTTCATCGTAATCTCCTACGGCATAAGGCTCCTGATCAAGTGTGAGCAAATACATGCCGAATTTGTCTTGTTGTATTTTGGCCAGTTCAGGAATGTAATTTGCGACAACTCCATTTTTAAGAAGAGGTTTTACTTCGTCCGCAATTTCTTCCAGTATTCGTTGATAGTCCATTGGTTGAAAGTAACAAAAAAGCCCTTGCTTTTGGCAAGGGCTTCGTAGTAATTCATTCTCAATTATTTAATTAGGGGCTCGTACTCCTTAAAAGGGGAGAGGTCAACTTTTTCTAATTCCGCTTTTAAAGAACTCCAGGTGGTGGTGAAAAAGCTATCTACTTTTTCAATTTCAGGTTTCATCATTTCAATAGCCTGATTTAATAAGCGCTCTTCAGTTGCTCCCGGTTTGTGTAAAGTGGTAGCTAAATAGAAATATGCACTCTGAAAGCGGTCATCAACAGTAGGGAACTCTGTTGCTATTATGCCTTGTTTGGTGGAATTGTCCTCACCAATGAGTGGAATAAATAATTGATCGATGCTATCCTTAGCGGCTTTAGTTTTGTCTATCAGTTCTTTAAATCCTTTCTCATCTTTTTCTTTCATTCTTTTAAGGTAGTCATCCAAAATACTTTTTGACTCCGCCAATCGGTGAGTAGCCTTAGCCACAATGCTGTAGTTGCTTTCAATTTTCTTGTTGAAATCATGCAAAGCCTGAAGGGTAGCATTATCAACGTCTTTTCGTGGATCGAATACTACTTTTACATAGGTAGAATCCTTTTTATCGCCATAGTTAAAAACTGCTTTATAAGTGCCTGGTACAACCTGCACACCACCTGGTTCAGAAGCATTATCAGCAGGAACCGTTCTTGATGGCGAATGAATTCCTTTCTCATTCATATACCAATAGGTTCTATGAATTCCATTTTTCTCTGGTGCACTAAACTTCAATGTTCGGATCAAGGAATTATCGGCATTGTAAATATCTATTCTTACAGAATCGTATTTTACTTCCTCTTTTTCTGTTTTCTCAACTGATTCTTCTGTTTTACCCTTTTTCTTTTTAGATGTTTCTTCAGTTTCTTTTTTCTCTTTTTCTGGCTTGTTGATTAAATAAGTAAGCATAGCCGCTTGTCTCCGGTTCTCACCGTTAAATATGGCGTCTGCGACAAAGCGTGTACCAGATGCTTCCTGGCTTATTGATTGAAATGCAGTAGGTGCTTCAAACACTTTCAATGTGTTCTTTAAAACACTTGATTTATTTGCAATAGCTCTTAATGGTCTAATATCATCTAAAACATAAGCTGCTCTACCATAAGTGCCAATAACAAGATCATGTTCTCTTGGATGAATGACCAAATCCATGGTAGGCACACTAGGATAATCATTGGTCCATTTTTGCCAATTGGCACCACCATTAATACTCACATATAAGCCACCTTCAGACCCTAGGAACATTAGGTTTGGTTCTACAGGATCTTGAATAAAGGAAAGCGTGTAATTCCAAACTTCAGACTCATTGACCATGCTTTTCCAGGTGGCACCATAGTCGGTAGTTCTAAATAAGTATGGCTTGAAATCAAAGTTTCTATAATTGTTAACTACGATAAAAGCTTCACCTGCATTGTATGTAGATGGTTTCACTTGCGCTACCCATGACTCTTTTGGCATACCAGGAATATTCTGAGTTACGTTTTGCCACGTTTTGCCACCATCGCGAGTTACTTGTACATACCCATCATCCGTACCTACCCAAATGATACCTTCTTTAACGGGCGATGGAGAAATAGCCAATATGGTTGTATTGTTCTCCGCACCAGTGGCATCCATTGTGAGGCCACCGCTTAAATATTGTTTTTGTTTGTCAGGGTTGTTGGTAGTTAAATCTGGAGAAATGATTTCCCAGGTTACACCTTTGTCAGTGCTTTTATGTACAAATTGGCTGCCATAATAAATGGTCGATTTATTAAAAGGATCTTGTGCTAATGCTGCATTCCAGTTAAACCTTAACTTTTGCTTTGGGTCTGGGTGTGTTGGCTGCATATAACGAAAATGACCTGTTACTCGATCATATCTAAGCAGCGAACCTTCCTGCCACATAGAGTAACCATATCTGTTGTCGTCCGGATCTGGCATAACATCAAATCCATCACCAAATGAAAGCTCTTGCCAATAAGCATTTCTTATTCCCTGAGATTTCCAAACATAGGCTGGCCCGATCCATGAGCCATTGTCTTGCATTCCTCCATACACATTGTATGGATAGTCGTTGTCCACATTAATATGATAAAACTGTGCAATAGGTAGATTTTCTACAAATCGCCATGATTTCCCTCTGTCTCTGGAAATATTCAGACCACCATCGTTTCCTTCAATAATAAACTCCGGGTCTTCAGGGTGAATCCAAAATGCATGATGGTCTGGGTGAACTCCGTGAGTAGTATTGTAAGCATCCATTAGTTGCGTGAATGTTTTACCGCCATCTTCGCTTACGTTCACATAAGTAAAAACAGTATATAGTCTATTCTCATTAATAGGGTCAACATATATTTCAGAGTAGTAAAATGGTCTGTCGCCAATCTCGTTTGTCTTGTCCGAAACCATTGTCCACTTGTAACCACCATCATCAGATCTGTAAAGGGCGTTTTTCTTTGATTCAATTAATGCATATAATCTGTTTGGATTGCTTTGAGAGATGGCTAGACCTATTCTTCCCAAATCACCATCAGGTATTCCATCTTCTTTTGTAAGTTTTTTCCAATTCTCACCACCATCTACGGTCATGTAAAGTCCGGAACCCGGCCCACCGGATGAGAAAGTCCATGGCTTTCTTCTATGCTCCCACATGGAGGCAATGAGCTTATTGGGGTTGGTAGGATCCATCACCAATTCGGCACAACCCGTTTTATTATCAACAAATAATATCTTATCCCAGGTTTTGCCGCCATCCGTGGTTTTATAAACACCTCTTTCCGGGTGTTCGCCCCACGGGCTACCTATTGCGCCTACATATACCGTATTTGGATTTAAAGGATCAATTTTGATTCGGTAAATATTCCTGGTTTTTTCTAAGCCCATCAGCTTCCAACTTTTTCCACCATCTAAACTTTTATATAGTCCGAATCCACCGTTTAAGCTATTTCGAGGATTGCCTTCACCAGTTCCTGCCCAAACAACATTTGGGTTATTCTGCTGAATGGCAACGGCCCCAATACTCATAACTTTTTCGTCATCAAATACAGGGTCCCAGTTGATACCCCCATTCACTGATTTCCACAAACCCCCAGAGGCTGTTCCTGCGTAAATGATGTCCTTATTAGAATGAACGGCATCGATGGCCGTAACTCGACCACTCATACCAGCGGGACCTATGCTCCTTGGTTTTAGGTCGTTCATGAATTCCATGTCAAGTTTTTGACCAGTAGCCAATGACATAGTGAAAGCTAGCGCTATAGTAATTATGTATTTCATAGTTTATAGATTATCCAAAAGCATAAAATTGCTCTTAAAGGGATACAAATTCAATAGATTTAAATATGATCTTACGAAATATTACACGAACGGAGGTTAGCCTATAAAAAGCTCACTTCTTTAAAGTTGAATTCTTTTAATCCTGTAAAAGTTTCAATCTGTAATTTACCATCTTTTGATATGCCAATGATCCTTCCTCTAAATTCTGAGTCTGACTTAAAAAGCCGTTCTTCTTCATAGCCTAAAAGGTTACTTAGATATTGTTCTTTTAAACTAGTTACATTGTTGGCTCTAAGCTTTAGAATGTTGTTTTCCAGACTTTGTATTAAATCCTCAAGAACCTTCTGAAGGTCTAACTCAATACCTGTTTCTTTGAATACAGAAGTGGCTGATTCTAGTTCGAACTCTTGTTGATTGATGTTTAATCCAATACCCAAAACACTATCCTCTATACGGTTTGATTTTATGGTGTTTTGAATGAGGATGCCTGCAATTTTCTTGGACTTAACATAAATGTCGTTAGGCCATTTCACTTTCACGTGATTTATATATTTACTTAGTACATCGTATATGGCTAATGATGCTACAATGTTCAGATAAAACTGATCAGTAGCCGTTAAGTACCTGGGATGCAATATAATAGAGAAAGTCAGGTTTTTTTTGGGCTCAGAATACCATGTATTTCCTCTTTGACCTTTACCCGCTGTCTGATTTTCTGTAATTACAATTGTGCCTTCTTGTGCTGCGCCACTTTTAATTAGTTCGGTCGCCACGTCATTAGTTGAGTGACAAGTTGGCAGGTAAATGACCTTTTTGCCCATAAATAAAGTTTTGGCAAGAATTTTATACAAGTAATTTTGTAGTTTTGATAAGTATAACCAAAGATACTGAATGGATGTAAATAAGGGTCTAGCTCCTTCCGAATTGTTAAGCGAAGTTGTGGTGAGGGGTATGCAGGAGAAGAAAGCTTCTGACATCGTTGTTCTTGATCTAAGAAATGTAAAAAATGCAGTTGCTGACTATTTTGTAATATGTTCTGGTAACTCAGATACTCAAATAGATGCTATCGCTGATTCTGTTGATGAGCAGGTGCACAAAGAGTTAAAACAAAACCCGTGGCATCAGGAAGGGAAATCTAATAAAGAATGGCTTCTGTTAGATTACGTTGATGTAGTTGCTCATATCTTCAAAAAAGAAAAAAGAGAATATTACTCCTTAGAAAATCTATGGGGTGATGCCAAAATTATTTCTGTAGAAGCCTAAACAATAAGTATTTATAATCGTTGCAAACGAGAAACAATTAAGTAATGCCGGATAAGAAAAAACTTGTACCTAAACCACAAAGACCAAACTATCAGGTTTGGATAATTGCTGCATTAATAGCGCTAATATTTGGGATAACGTATTTCAACGGAGCCAGTAACCTGATTCCTATTACCATGACCAAATTTGAGAATATGATGCTTAGCAATGATGTCGAGCGTGTGGTGTTGGTAAGAAATCAAAATTATGTAGAGGTAACTCTAAAACCAGAGGCTCTGCAAAATGCAAAATATAAAGCCGAATTAGAGAAGAATAATACGTTTGGCGTTAATAATGGCCCTCACTATAAATTAAAAGTAGGAACTATTGATAGCTTCCTCGATAGTTATGAGGAGTTAAGTAAAAAACTTCCTAGAGATCAGCAGGTAGATGTAGAGTATGACGACAAGTCTGACTTCGTTAACATGATGTGGAACTGGGGCTTTTTACTATTCATCTTATTAGGATTCTGGTTCTTGATGCGAAGAATGACAGGCGGTGGTGGTCCGGGAGGACAGATTTTTAATATTGGAAAATCTAAAGCGGCCTTGTTCGATGCTGAGAACAAAGTGAAAATCACTTTCGATAACGTGGCCGGTCTTGATGAGGCTAAAGAAGAAGTTAAAGAAATTGTAGACTTTCTTAAAACCCCAAGTAAGTTCACTAAACTGGGTGGTAAAATACCTAAGGGTGCATTACTAGTAGGCCCTCCTGGAACAGGTAAAACATTATTGGCAAAAGCAGTTGCCGGTGAGGCTGGAGTTCCATTCTTTACACTTTCAGGATCCGACTTTGTCGAGATGTTTGTGGGTGTGGGAGCTGCAAGGGTAAGAGACTTGTTTAAGCAGGCAAAAGAGAAGGCTCCTTGTATTGTATTTATCGATGAGATAGATGCTATCGGTAGATCAAGAGGTAGAGGGCAGATGCCAGGTTCTAATGATGAGCGTGAAAATACGCTGAACTCATTACTTGTTGAGATGGATGGTTTCTCAACGGATTCTGGTGTAATTATATTGGCTGCAACGAACAGACCTGACGTCCTTGACTCAGCCTTAATGAGACCTGGCCGATTTGACAGACAAATAAGCATTGATAAACCAGATATAGTTGGTCGTGAGGCTATTTTTAAAGTGCATTTGAAACCATTGAAGCTGGGCAAAGATGTTGATCCTAAGAAATTGGCAGCTCAAACTCCAGGTTTTGCGGGAGCTGAAATAGCAAACGTATGTAACGAAGCAGCACTAATAGCGGCACGTAGAGATAAAGAGGCTGTTGGACTTCAGGATTTCCACGATGCCATTGATAGAGTAATTGGTGGTCTTGAAAAGAAAAATAAAATAATTTCTCCTGAAGAGAAGAAAATTGTGGCCTACCATGAGGCCGGCCATGCAGTAGCTGGCTGGTTCTTGGAGCACGCTGATCCATTGGTAAAAGTAAGTATTGTACCAAGAGGCGTTGCGGCTTTAGGATATGCACAATATCTGCCTAAAGAGCAGTTCTTGTATCAGACAGAGCAGCTTATGGATGAGATGTGCATGGCTTTGGGAGGAAGAGCTGCTGAGGAATTAACTTTTGGAAAAATTTCTACAGGTGCTTTGAGCGATTTAGAACGTGTGACCAAGCTTGCCTATAGCATTGTAACAGTATATGGTATGAATGATAAGATCGGTAACGTATCGTTCTATGATTCGAAACAAAGTGATTATAACTTCACAAAGCCATATTCCGATACCACTGCAGAAACGATAGATTCTGAAGTAAGGAATTTAATTGAAGGTGCGTACCAAAGAACTCTGGACTTACTTAGAGATAAAAGAGACAAGCTTGAAATTCTTGCCAAAGAATTGTTAGAGAAGGAAATTATATTCCAGACTGATTTGGAAAGGCTAATAGGGAAGAGACCGTTTGAGCATCAAACTTCTTACGAGGCATTTACCAATAATAAGAATGGTAAGGATAAAGAGGCAGAAGATAAAGCTTCTGAAGCTCAGGAGTCTGATGCTAAAACCGAAGAAGAAGTAAGTGCAGAAAGCACTGATAAAAACGTTAGCAGCGAAGATTAATTCATTAAAAAATAACTACTTATAAAAATCAAGCGTGCAAGCGCTTGATTTTTTTATTTTTGGAGCAATGCAATTTAAAGTTCACGATAAAATCGAAAGTCTTAATGGTAAGAAAATATATTTCGCCTCAGATTTTCACTTGGGGGCTCCTGACAAAGCCACTAGCCTGGAAAGAGAGAAAAAGATTGTACGCTGGCTTGATCAGATAAAAGATAATGCACACTCTATCTACTTGGTAGGAGACATCTTTGACTTTTGGTTTGAGTACAAACATGCAGTTCCTAAAGGATTTATACGTCTGTTGGGCAAAATTGCTGAGATTAAAGACACTGGTATACCAATTGTTTTCTTTACTGGAAATCACGACATGTGGATGTTTGATTACTTTCCCTCAGAACTAGGAATACCCGTGTATCGCGATCCCCAGCAGTTGATCGTTGGCAACCAGAAATTGTTAATTGGCCATGGTGATGGCTTGGGTCCGGGTGACCATATGTACAAATTTTTGAAACGAATATTCGAATCGAAAATAAGCCAATGGCTGTTTGCCAGATTCCATCCAAATTTTGGAATTGGATTTGCTACAAGATGGTCTCACAGCAGTAGAATAAGCAATACTAAAAAAGAAGAAGATAAGTTTTTGGGCGACAAAGAATACTTATGGCAGTATTGTAAAGATGTTGAAAAGCAAGAGCATCATGACTTTTACGTGTTTGGACATAGGCATTTACCACTTGATCTTGAGGTTGGAGAAAGTTCCAAATACATTAATCTAGGCGAATGGGTCAATTATTGCACCTATGGCGTGTATGATGGTGAAAATTATCAACTACTTACTTTTGAAAGTTAATATTACTCTTTGTCTGTTATCCATTTGTTCATGCGCATTTGGGCAATTTATTTTCACTGATAGCATTCGAGTTGAGAATATTGATAAAATGTCTATTGACAGAGTAGGCAGTGTCTATCTGGGTGATGAGCTCGGTAATGTCTATAAATACAATCAAAATCTACAGTACGAATCAGAATTTTCGCCATTAAGAAAAGGTAATATTTCTGTTTTAGAAGCGTGGAATCCTTTAAGAATTGTTGTTAGCTATTCAGACTTACAAGAGGTAGTTTATCTTGATCGGTTTCTGGTGAGTGAGAATCGGTTTAATTTAACTATAGCATCATCATTTGTGGGCATAGCAGCACCATCGATGGATAACAATTTGTGGCTGGTTGACTTTTCAAAATTTAGTTTAATAAAATACAATCAATCTTTCAATCAAATTGAGATAGAACGGCCTTTCGACCTTTTGTTAGATCCTGAAAATTATGAAATTACCCATATTAGAGAATATCAGAATCTGTTATTCATCAGTGATAAAAAGAGTGGAATATTGGTGTTCGATAATCTGGGCAATTACCTATATACCATTAAAGCTTTAGGTATAGAGAACTTCAGCTTTTATGGTAATTCAATTCTTTTTATAAGTAAAAGCTATGTTCATGAAATTGACCTCTATACAAATAAGGAAAAGAAATGGAAAGCAGGTAGCAATCTTATTATGCTAGTAAAAAATAAAGAATTTTACTATTTACTAGGTAAAAAAGCATTATTTAAAGCCATTAAAGGCTGATTTTAGAAAAATCCCACCCTTTGGGGGATTTACTTTAATCATAAAATAGTGACCTTAGATATCAAGTTCTGATTGATTCGAAAAAGACCTCCCCAGATTAGCCAAACGTGGATTAAGAAAGGGAGGTTTTTTCGTTTAGTCTTTTTAACATTTTTCGGATGCCCCTGTTAGTGCTATGTGAAATTAGCAGATCAAATAATAGACCGAATTATTGAAATGGCTTGGGAAGACAGAACCCCATTCGATGCCATTGAAAGTCAATTTGGAGTACCTGAAAAAGAAGTAATTAAACTCATGCGCTCTAACATGAAGCCCTCAAGCTTTAGAATGTGGCGCAAGAGGGTTCAGGGAAGATCAACAAAACACGCCCAAAAGCATGTAAATGTTGGTACTCGCTTTAAATGTTCAAGGCAGAAATCAATTACTCATAATAATATCTCCAAGAGATAATTACCTTAAATAGAAGGAGTAATATCCAGATCTTCCTTTACTATTCACTCCTTCAATAATCACTCTTCCGCGAATTTTTTCAAGAATGTTAACCAGCCTCTCAGGGTCTTTGATAGCATTTCTGTTAATATCGGTGATGATAAAGTCTTCGGTTATACCGATGCGTTTTACTAAACCATTCTGAATATTGAAAACCTTCACCCCATACTCTATTCCCAAAAGGTCGCGCTCTACTTTAGGAACTGTCTCAAAGTTTGCTCCTAACGATTCTGATGTGAAAATCTCGCGTTTAAGAATAGAAGTGGTGCCTTCTCTATTTGTAAGCACGAGAGAAGCTGTTTTTATCTCACCTTTACGTTTATAGGTCAAGTTTATTTTATCTCCCGGTGAGTGATAGCTCAATTCTTCTTCAAATTCACTTTTACTATTGATAGATCTTTCATCAAATTTAACAATGATATCACCTTCTTTTAATCCCGCCTTAAAAGATGAGCCATCTTCTTGAACGTATGTTAACAGCACGCCTTCAATAATATCAGAATCAATATCTATGTCCAGGCGCTTAGCTACGGAAGAGTCAAAGTCTCTCACTTCACCCCCGAAAAAAGCTTTCTGTACTTCTCCGTACTCTATTATATCGCCTACAATTTTTTTAACGATGTCAACAGGAACAGCAAAACCGTACCCATTGTATGTACCTGTCCGTGTTAAAATGGCAGTATTTATTCCAACTAGCTCACCTCTTTTGTTTACCAAAGCCCCACCGCTGTTTCCAGGGTTAATAGCTGCATCTGTTTGAATGAATGACTCGATCGGAAACTTGCCTTCCAAAATATTTATTTCACGTCCTTTTGCACTCACGATTCCAGCAGTAACTGTAGAAGTTAAATTAAATGGGTTTCCAACAGCAATTACCCATTCGCCTACTTGTAAACTTTTGGCAGTTCCAATCTGGATATTCGGCAAATTCTTTCCTTCAATTTTTAGAACAGCTAAGTCTGTGGATGGGTCGGTACCCACAAGTTTAGCGTCATAAACCTTTTTGTTGAAAACTACTTCCAACCTGTCAGCACCATTAACAACATGGTTGTTTGAAACAATGTAGCCATCTTTTGAAAAAATAACGCCTGAACCACTACTCACTTGTTGTGTTTTGCTGGGCTCCCGATCGAAGAACCAATCGAGATAGCTTCTTGAATAAGTATATTCTGAAATGTTTTTGATGTAGACAACACTTGAAGTGCTCAGCTTGCTGGCTGTGATAAAGTCGTCATTTAAGTCCGTTGGCAGAGCAGATCGCAAAGAAGAGGCCGCTTTTGGGCTTTCTTCAAAAGAGTTGTGAACAAATTTGTTGAGTGAATCTGCTTCATTTGCTTTTACTTCCTGTAAGTTGTTTTGTGTAAGCTTATGAAAGGTGTAAGCGCCACCAAGTCCTGCTAAAAATGAAATTGCTACTATTGATAATGTCTTTCGCATGGTTATTTTTGGTTTGCCATCAAATATCAAAAATTGTGCTGTTTTCTAAAACGTGACAAAATGTAAGGTGTTGCGTTAGTATCAGTTAAGATTTGTTAAGTAATTTAAATGGTATGCGATACTGTGCACTTATCATAGTCTATTGTTTGTCTGGCTCGGTATATTCTCAGATAAATATTTGGGAGTCATCGTTACACTATGGCAAAATTATTCCTCATTCTTCTGAGCTAAAACCTGTTACTGAAGAGCCATTATGGGGCTTGCAGTTAGATTATAGCCGATTGAAATTGAGCGAAAAGGCATGGGATCAATGCAACTGCTACGCTAAACTAGGTGCTTCATTTACCTATTTTAACTACCAAAACCCTGATCAGCTGGGAAGTTCTAGCAATTTGATATTTTTTGCAGAGCCTTACCTTTCTTACAAATCGCCACTAAAAATTTCTATGCGAACCGGAGTGGGATTCACTTATTTAAATCGGCTATATGATGAAAATACGAATCCGGAAAACTTATTCTTCAGTTCTCATTTGAGTTTCATCATGCACTTAGGTTTATATGGCATTTATTCTTTGAATGATAATTATGCGCTGAAAGTTGGCTTCAACTATAATCACATATCCAACGGAGGTTTAAAGCAACCTAATAAAGGGATGAATTTTCCAACCATTAGCGCAGGAGTTATCTACAATAGAAGTAGTTATAAATTGGAGGCCAGGGAAAAGAATACGCACTTGAAGAAGAAGCTATTCTATTATGCCAGATTATTCGGTACTATGCCTGAGGTGAGTAATGAAGATGTGTCCGTTAATGAGCGTAAGTTGCTTATCGGCCTTTCTGGGGGTGCACTTTTTCATGTAACACAATCTAATGCCTTTAATGTGGGCGTAGAATTTACTAATGATGAATCTTACAAAAGAAGTGCTGAGTTGATGGGTGAAGATTATGATCATCGAGTTGTTGGATTAGTTCTTGGGCATAATTTTGTGTTTGGTAAAATCTTATTTAATCAGCAAATGGGATGGTATGCCTATAGGCCGTTTCCTTCTACCAGCAACAGTTTTTATCAACGCTATGAGCTGATGTATAAGATTGCAGATAAATTGCAGGCTGGCGTTGGCTTAAAGTCTCACGGTCATGTGGCCGAAAATATGGATTTAAGGATTGGAGTGATTTTTTAACTATGTCTTTAGCCATTCATTTTATTAATAATCTTCATCTTTGAAGTTCTCTAATCAATGAAACATGGGAGTAAGATCTTTTTTCGGTAAACCTTTTGCTAAATACATCGCTGCTCAAACTAAAAAATGGGCTTCTAAACCCAAAGAGTCACAAGACAAAGTTTTTGAACATCTCATTAAACAAGGTGCAAAAACTAAATTTGGTAAGGATCATAATTTCGATCAAATCAATTCTTACGATGACTTTAAAAAGAATGTACCTATAAGAGATTATGAGCAACTAAAGCCTTATATCGAGGAAATGGTGGAAGGCAAGCCTGATATTTTATGGCCAGGCAAGCCCAATTATTTATCCAAAACTTCAGGCACCACTTCAGGTGTAAAGTATATTCCAATTACCAAAGATTCCATTCCAAATCATTTTGTAAGTGCTCGAAATGCCGTTCTCGCTTATGTAGCTGAAACGGGTAAGGCAGATTTTCTAGATGGTAAATTGATATTCCTTTCTGGAAGCCCGGAGTTAGCTAAGAAGAATGGAATTCATGTTGGTAGATTATCTGGCATTGTGAATCACCACGTTCCTGGTTATTTGCGAACGAACCAGATGCCGAGTTATGAAACCAATTGTATTGACGATTGGGAAACAAAATTGGAGAAAATTATTGATGAGACGATTGATAAAAATATGACGCTCATTTCGGGTATTCCGCCATGGGTGCAAATGTATTTTGATCGAATTCAGGCAAGGGTAGGTGATAAGAAAATTAAAGATGTATTTCCTAACTTCTCCATGTTTGTATATGGCGGAGTAAATTTCGAGCCGTATCGCGCTAAGCTGGAAGAATCAATTGGCAAAAAGATAGATTCGGTAGAAACCTACCCGGCATCAGAAGGCTTTATCGCTTATCAGGACTCACAAACAGAACCCGGACTTTTAATTTTACTCAATAGCGGAATATTCTTTGAATTCATCCCAACAGAAGAATATTTTGACGGGAATCCAACCAGATTGATGATTCATGAAGTGGAACTGAATAAAAATTATGCGTTAATCATTAATAGTAATGCGGGTTTGTGGGGCTATTCTATAGGTGATACAGTAAAGTTTGTATCCAAAGAGCCATATAGATTGTTAGTTACTGGAAGAATAAAGCATTTTATATCAGCTTTTGGTGAGCATGTGATAGGTGAGGAGGTGGAAAAAGCGATGAAAAACACCTGTGAGAAGTTTCCAGAAACGGAATTGATTGAGTTTACAGTTGCTCCCAATGTAGCACCCAAAGAAGGATTGCCATTGCATGAATGGTATATAGAGTTTGCTCAAAAACCAAATGATTTGGCTGCCTTTGAAAAAGAGTTAAATTTGCAGCTGCAAAAGCAAAATACCTATTATGACGACCTCATCACAGGTAATATTTTGAGAGGTTTAAAAATCATCGAATTAAGAAAGAATTCATTTATTGATTACATGAAATCTCAAGGTAAGTTAGGTGGTCAAAATAAGGTTCCGAGATTATCAAATGATAGAAAAATTGCGGAGGCGTTGAATGAATTGCAGTGACGATCTGGGCAACGATCACAAATAATGGAAAAAGTAAGAAAGTTTGATTTAGAGGATAGATTGATTGATTATGCAGTCGCAATCATTCGAATTATCGAAAATTTACCAGTTAATAAAGCCACTACTCATTTGGGTGGTCAATTATTAAGATCAACAACTTCACCAGCATTAAATTATGGCGAAGTGCAAGCAGCTGAATCCCGCAAAGACTTCGTTCATAAAATGCAAATTGTGCTTAAAGAATTACGAGAAAGTAATAATTGCTTAAAAATACTTACAAGAGCAGGCTATTTGAATGAAACGAAAATTTTGGATGAGACTAACCAACTCATATCCATATTTGTAAAGAGCTTAGGAACAGCGAAAAAGAATGCTATAAAATGAATCTAATACAATTCTTAATTCTTCATTTAACATTCGTCATTCATAATTCAATAAGTGGAATGTCGAATTTAGAATGCTGAATATCGAAAATCGAATGATTGAGAAGAAAAACATAGCCATCCTTGGCTCTACAGGATCGATAGGTACACAAGCACTAGATGTAGTAAGGCTGCATGCAGATAAATTTCAGATAGAAGTTCTTACTGCTCAAAACAATGCCGATTTACTCATTGAGCAAGCTGCTGAGTTTAAACCAAATACAGTAGTTATTGGTAATGAAGATTTGTATGATCAGGTTCAGTCTGCCTTAGACCCTTTGGATATAAAAGTGTATTGTGGTGAGAAGGCCCTAGCCTCAATAGCTGAAATGGATACTGTTGATCTTGTTCTCACTGCTCTGGTTGGTTACGCAGGATTAAAACCCACTATAAAGGCCATTGAAGCCGGTAAAAACATTGCATTGGCCAATAAAGAAACCCTGGTTGTTGCAGGAGAATTAATTACCGAGCTAGCAAGAAATAAGGGCGTAAACATTTACCCTGTTGATTCTGAACATTCGGCAATTTTCCAATGTATAGTAGGAGAATTTCATAATCCGATAGAAAAAATAATCCTAACTGCATCTGGTGGACCTTTTAGAGGGAAATCTAAGCAGGAATTATTGGCTGTTACCAAAGCCCAGGCATTAAAGCACCCGAATTGGGATATGGGTGCAAAGATTACCATTGATTCCGCTTCATTGATGAACAAAGGATTGGAAGTGATTGAGGCCAAGTGGCTATTTGGGTTAAATACAAATCAAATAGATGTTATTGTTCATCCGCAATCAATCATCCATAGTATTGTGCAGTTTGAGGATGGTTCAATGAAGGCACAAATGGGCTTGCCAGATATGAAGTTACCCATCCAATACGCCATGGGCTATCCAGAGCGTTTGAAATCTAATTTCCCGCGATTTAACTTTTTAGATTACCCGGCACTCACATTTGAGCAACCTGACATAAAGACATTCCGTAACCTACAATTGGCGTTTGATGCGCTTAAGGCAGGCGGAAATGTGCCATGTGTGCTGAATGCAGCTAATGAAGTGGCTGTGGCCTCATTCTTGAAGGATGAAATTGGGTTTTTAGAAATGTCGGATGTGGTGGAACAATGCATGGCAGAAATTGATTTTATTAAAAAGCCTACTTATGAGGATTACGTGAGTACCGATACACAAACAAGAATTAAAGCAAAGGAGATTATAAATAAATAGATGGAAGGATTAGTAATGACGGCTCAGATACTTCTGAGCTTATCAATTTTAGTAGGGTTGCATGAGATGGGGCACCTGCTAGCAGCAAAGTTTTTTGGAATGCGTGTAGAACAATTTTCTATAGGTTTTCCTCCAAAAATATTCAGCTTTAAATATGGCGAAACAGAATATGCACTAAGTGCTATACCATTGGGCGGTTTCGTTAAAATTTCCGGCATGATCGATGAGTCGATGGATAAAGAGCAAATGAAACAACCACCACAGCCATGGGAGTTTCGTTCTAAGCCAGCATGGCAGCGCTTAATTGTAATGCTGGGTGGAATTTTCATTAATGTGATTACAGGTATCGTCATTTTCATTTTCCTTACTTTCTTGTTTGGAGATAGCTTTATTTCCAACAAAGCGGTAAATGAGTCAGGTGGAATAATTGCCTATGAATATGCCGAAGATATTGGACTAAAAACGGGAGATAAGATATTAAAGGTTAACGGAAAAGAAGTTGACGATTTCCAAAAGATTTTTGATTCAGATGTATTTTTAGGTGATGGATCTTATTACACAGTAGATAGAGCAGGTGAGATTGTAAATGTTCGAATCCCTGGTGACTTCATTGAAACAATGAATAGCAAAGAGGCTTTCCTTAATTTCATTGGGTTCAGAATGCCAGCCGAGGTTGGTAAGATATTAGAAGGTTCTTTAGCGGAGCAAATTGAACTACAACCTGGAGATAAGTTTCTTGAGGTAAATGGAGTACCAACACTTTATGCAGATGAAGTTAAAAATCAAGTAACCTCTGTGAAGGGTGATTCAATTTCTTTTAAAATTCAAAGAGCTGATGAAATTCTTTCATACACTGAGCCATTTGTTGATGAGTCCTTAATTGGAGTTTCATGGGCGATTCCAGACGGATTAAATTCAGGTCAAATCGATTATGGCTTTGGTGAGTCTATCGGGCTTGGCACAGAGCGCGCCTTTGGAGTAATTTTCACACAAATTAAAGCTTTTGGTAAAATGTTCAGTGGTGAGTTGAATGTTCAAAAATCGCTATCAGGCCCCATTGGTATAGCACAAGCTTATGGAGGTGAATGGGATTGGCAACGTTTCTGGAGGTTAACCGGTCTACTTTCAATGGTATTGGCATTTATGAATTTATTGCCAATACCTGCGCTAGATGGTGGTCATGTAATGTTCTTAAGCTTTGAGATGATATCAGGGCGTAAGCCTGGTGATAAGTTTCTTGAATACGCTCAAAAAGCAGGTATGGTGTTCTTACTTGCGCTAATGGTATTCATTATTGGAAATGATATCTTCAAAGTGATTTTTGGATAATAGCATCAATCATATTTAGAAGCCTCACAGAATTCTGTGAGGCTTTTTTGTTTTACTTTTTCGAAGATGCTATTTGAAGCTCCAATCTCTTTATCTCTCTAATCAATCGATTGGTATGCATTTCCATCCAATGCCAAAGCTTTACGGCCATCACACTAATAATGCTCCACAATGCAATACCTCCATAAATGAGCATTTCTTTTATGTCTGATGCATTGAAAAACTGAATGGCACAGTAAACGAATACACCGAATATGATAAAGGAAACTACCAATGTGAGTATGTAAATATTCTTATTTCTTCCTTGAAACACACCAAGTGACATGTCTAATAAAGATTGCTCACCTAATTGATCATAATATTCAGCTTCTTCTTTGCTAAGCGCTTCATGAATGATCTTGTCAATTTGTTCATCCGTGGTTTTCATAACTTTTCTTGTTTATAATTTCTTTTAATTTTTCTCGTGCATAAAATATTCTTGATTTGACTGTTCCTATAGGGATATCCAATACTTTGG
Organism: Fulvivirga lutea; assembly: GCF_017068455.1. Lineage (NCBI taxonomy): Bacteria > Pseudomonadati > Bacteroidota > Cytophagia > Cytophagales > Fulvivirgaceae > Fulvivirga > Fulvivirga lutea. Next base: position 4,058,012 of record NZ_CP070608.1, on the reverse strand, counting down.
AAATATCCATTATCGACAGCTCTTCAAGGTAAAATAATGTGAGGACCGTTTTCTGCTCAGGAGGAAGCTTATTTAAGTAAGTCCGAACATCGGGTTGCTCACTTTCCTCATTAGGATGTTGAATTTCTTCAGACGCCCTTATGTCATGATCTTTCTGAGATTTTTTAAACTGATCAATAATTTTATTGTAAGTGATGCGAAAGGCCCATGAATGAAATTTAGCTGGTTCCTTAAGTTTGTGCATGGCGTTGAATATCGATACCCAACTATCCTGAACAATATCTTTCGAAACTTCGAAGTCCTTTACATATCTGTAAGTAAAAGCCAGTAGTTTTTTATTCCACCTTTTTACCAACAGCTCAAATGCCTTCTGATCGCCTTCATTACATCGAATGATTAACAGTTCATCAAATACTTTCGATTCCCTCATTTAATTATTATTTCGATGGTAAGACTGTGATAAACCACGAAGGTTCAATTGAGTAGATAATTTTTTTCAAACTGCTGTTTGATCGAATTATTTACTTCTCATACTGTGGAGTTTGGTGCCCCTTATAAATTTCAAATTCCACACGTCTGTTTAGTGGCTTAGTATGATCTACTCCTTTTACTGGTTTGGAGCTTCCATAACCCCGTGCTGTAATGCGATCTTCGGGCACGTTACCAAAATATACAAGATACTCCTTAATAATGTCAGCTCGTTCTTGCGATAGCTTCAAGTTAAACTCTTCGCGGCCGTTGGAATCAGTATGGCCGGAAATGTGCAGTTTAAAGTCAGGATTATCGAGTAAAAAGTCTCCCAGCTTATCCAGATCATTATACATAGGGGTAGACATTTCGGCCTTACCTTCTTCAAACTCGATAGATTCGAACTTAAGTCTGCTGGAAATTGGCTTGGTAGTTTTATTTAATTGCAGCTCGCCATCCAAATAGAAAATCTCTTCAATCCTGAAAAACTCCTCTCCTTGAAGTATTAATAGATAATTGTTATTGTTAATTAAATCGAATTGAAAGGAGCCATCCGGGCGGAGAAATTTAGGAGCAACCTCAATACCATTATCCAAGTCGATAATAGACACTATACCTTTAAAGGGTTGCTTAGTTTCTTCATTGATCAGTGAACCAGTGATGGTTGTATTAGCCCCTGGTTGAGCTTCCATTGGTAACGGAAATGAATACAAGTCAAGGTTATTCATGTTGTTTTCCACCGATCTCGCATAATAAAGGTCTTCCGATTTTGAGTCAATGGTAAAATAAAACTCACTCCCGGGTCCATTAACCAATGGCCCAATATTCTTTGGCTCACCCCAATTAAGTCCGTCATGGTAAGACTTGTAGATATCAAATTCGCCAAAATTTAAATTCTGCCCATTAGAACTGAAGTAAAGCACTTCATAAACGTGATGGTAAAAAGGACTAACTTCTGAATTACGTGTATTGATAATAGGTCCCAAATTAACAGCCTTTCCCCAACTGTTATCACCGTTTTTAACAGTATAGTATAGGTCTGACAAGCCAAATCCACCTAATCGATCTGAGGCGAAATACAAAGTATCTTCTGAGTGAGAAAGACTTGGGTGGCTATCCCATGCAATGCTGTTTACATTAATGCCAAGGTTCTCTACTTCACCCCATTTATCATCTAACTGCTTTTTTGCCCAATAAATATCGCAATCACCTAAACCATCGGGCGCATTGCACCGTGCAAAGAAAAGTGTGTTACCATCTTTACTGATAGTAGCAGAACCTTCATTGTATTGTGTATTTATTCCTTCGAATTCTTTGGCTTTACCCCAGCTATCAAACTCATTGGTTGTGTAAAAAAGATCTTCGTCATGTACAGGATCTAATCCTCTGTTATGTGAGTTTCTTTTTGATGTGAATATCAGTTCATCATCATTACCGCTGAGAGTAGGGCCGTAGTCTGAAAGGTCAGAATTCACAGTGCTGCCCATGTTTAGCAAAACACTACGAGGCGGCCTTAGCGTATCAATTTCTTTTCTGTAATCTACCAGTTCATAGTAATATTCAAGCGGAACAAAGTAATCCCTATCGTTTTCTGTGAGTTCTTCGTAATAAAGCTCAATAGAGCGGATATCTATATCCTCACGATGATGCTTTAATACGAGTTTGTACAGCAATTTAGCTTCGGAGAGGTTGCCATATACCTCCGTTAGTTTACCAAGTCGCCAAAGAAAGTAGGTATCTCTATAGAAATTAATAACACCAAAATTTGAGACGTATTCCCTCAAAACAGGATATAACTCTTCCCATTTCTGCTGGTCATCTAACTTTCTGATTGTCTTTAATTTAGACTCATTTCTGTAATAAGGTATTTTATTCAGGTTTGGAAAGGTAAAGAATTTGGAATCGCTGAAGCGTTCTAGTGTATCGCTTAATGAAACTACCCCTAACGATTTATTGGTTTTCCTACTTTTTTGTGAGAATCCGGTTCCTGCAACCATCATTATTAAAATGAGGCAGATTAAATGCCTTAAAAAATTTCTGTTCACTCCCACCCCGGTTTTAATGCTACTAATAAAGATGTTACAAAAATGTATTTTTATCAAGTTGTCAGTGGATTAGAGTTTGGCACAGGTATTGAAACTTTAATAAACCTATTTAATTAGCGCAATTTAGACTAATTGTGTGTCAACATGACATATTTATAAAGAGAAAACAACATCTATGTTTAAGAATATATATTTCGGAGATCTTGTGCAGGGCGATACAGAAGAACTAATACAAATAATGAATCCTGAAGAGGAGTCTAAAATAAAGGAAGATGATATTCCTGATGAGTTGGGCATTCTGCCTATCAGAAATACGGTACTTTTCCCAGGCGTAGTTATTCCCATTACAGTTGGCAGAGAAAAGTCTGTGAAGCTGGTTAAAAAGGCTTACAAAGGCAATCGTATCATTGGTGTGGTTGCTCAAAAAAATGGTTCTACCGAAGATCCTTCGTTGAAGGATATTTACAAAGTAGGTACAGTAGCTAAGATCATTAAAATGTTATCTCAGCCTGATGGCAATATTACCATTATAATACAAGGTAAAACAAGGTTTGAAGTTGATGAAATTTTGGCTGAAGACCCTTTCATCACGGCTAAGGTGAAATTGCTTAAAAGTGTATTTCCTCCCAAGAAGAACAAAGAGGGGAAAGCCTTAATGCAGTCATTAAAAGATTCGGCTGCGAAAATATTGAAATTGAATCCCGAGATTCCTCAGGAAGCTCAGATGGCTCTAGATAATATCCATGATTTAGGCTTTTTAACTCACTTTTTGGCATCAAACCTAAATGCCGATGTACCTAATAAACAAAAGCTACTCGAAACAAATGATGGTTTTGAACGGGCTACTTTGCTTTTGGAGCTAATGCTCAAAGAAATTCAGTTATTAGAGCTTAAGTACGATATACAAAAGAAGGTTCACACTGATATCGATCAGCAGCAGCGTGATTATTACCTGCGTCAGCAAATTAAAGTAATGCAGGATGAGCTGGGTAATGAAGGCCCTGACAGGGAGGTAGAGGAGTTGCGAAGAAAAGGTCTCAAGAAAAAATGGAGCGATGAGGTGCATCAGCATTTTAACAAAGAGCTCGATAAAATTCTGAGAATGAACCCTCAGGCAGCCGAATATCCTGTAGCTATGAACTATGCCGAGCTTCTCTTGGAGTTACCATGGGAAGAGTTTACTGAGGATAATTTCGACCTTAAACGAGCACGAAAAATCCTTGATAAGGATCACTTCGGCATGGAAAAGGTGAAGGAGCGTATCATTGAATATTTGGCCGTTCTGAAGCTTAAAAATGATATGAAAGGGCCTATTTTATGTTTGTATGGCCCTCCTGGGGTAGGTAAAACCTCATTGGGTAGGTCCATTGCCAAGGCACTGAAGAGAAATTATGTCAGAATGTCATTGGGAGGTGTACATGATGAGGCTGAAATTCGAGGACATAGAAAAACTTATGTTGGCGCATTGCCGGGTAAGATAATTCAAAACATAAAGAAGGCTAAATCTTCCAACCCTGTGTTTATTCTGGATGAGATTGATAAAGTTAATTCCAACTTTAGAGGAGATCCTGCTTCTGCGTTATTAGAAGTACTGGATCCGGAGCAAAATCATGAATTCAAGGATAATTACCTGGAGTTGGACTACGATTTATCGAAAGTACTATTCATAGCCACTGCTAACTCTTTGGATACTATTCATCCTGCTTTGAGAGATAGAATGGAAATCATCGAGATTACGGGTTATACCCTTGAGGAGAAATCTGAAATCGCTAAGAAACATTTAATACCAAAACAGAAAAAAGAGCATGGCCTTAAGGCTGATGATTTGAAATTTCAGAAAAGTGGTATCACAAAGTTAATTGATGGATATACCAGAGAATCTGGTGTTCGAAATTTGGAGCGTAAGATAGGTGCTGTAGTAAGAAATGCAGCCAAATCATTGGCAATGGATCAGGAATTTTCGAAATCTATTACCGATAAAGAAGTAGTTGAAATTCTTGGGGCTGAGATCTTTGATAAAGAATTATATCAAGGTAATGATGTTGCGGGTGTTGTAACGGGCTTGGCCTGGACACAAGTAGGTGGCGAGATTTTATTCATAGAATCAAGTTTGAGCAAAGGTAAAGGAAAGCTTACCCTTTCCGGTCAGCTGGGTGATGTGATGAAGGAATCAGCCATGGCGGCCATATCTTATTTGAGAGCCAACGCTGAGCACTATTTGATAGACTACAGAGTATTTGATCATTATGATTTACATGTGCACGTTCCTGCAGGGGCTGTTCCTAAAGATGGTCCATCGGCAGGTATCACAATGTTAACATCATTGGCTTCCATATATACTCAGCGCAAGATAAAATCTAAACTGGCAATGACTGGCGAGATCACGCTTAGGGGTAAAGTATTGCCTGTAGGTGGTATCAAAGAGAAAATATTAGCGGCAAGAAGAGCGGGTATTAAGGAAATTATCTTGTCAGCCAGAAACAGGCGCGACATAGATGAAATTGATACAAAATATATCAAAGGATTAAAGATCAACTATGTTCAGGATGTAGATGAAGTGCTGGAGATTGCGTTATTGAAAGAAAAAGTAAAGAAGCCCATGCAATTTACCTTTCCCGAAAAGGTTAATATTGTAAACTAACAGTATGGGTTACAAATTAATTGTATTTGCTTTACTAATACCTTTTTTTGCTTCCGCTCAAATAGGAGGTCAAACTTCCTACACGTTTACAAATATTCCGTCAAACACCCGCTTAGTTGGGCTAGGAGGGGTGAACGTCTCCTTGGCAAATGAAGATGTGAATTTAGCCTTTTCAAATCCCGCTTTAAGCGGAGATACGTTAAGTGGCTTAGCTTCATTTTCCTATTTGGATTATTTTGCTGATGCAGGAATAGTAACAGCCATCTATCAGCATGATTTTGGGAAGTTGGGCTCATGGTTTCTGGGGGTTAATCATTTGGATTATGGCGAATTCGATAGCTACGATGCTACCGGAGCAGACTTAGGAACCTTTGATTCCGGTGAAACGCAATTAATTTTAGGGCGAAACCATACGATAGGGGTGTTTACATTAGGGGCCTCTTTAAAATTCCTCAATTCTAATATTGGTGGATTTAATTCCTCGGCATTGGCGATGGATTTAGGAGGTGTTTTTAGCCACCCTAGCAAGCAGGTTACTTTTGGATTAGTCTTTAAAAATGTTGGTTTTATTCTTCAGGATTATTCCGATGATAGTGATTCAAAATTACCTTTCGATATTCAGGTTGGAACAACAATCAAACCCGAACACATGCCTTTTCGGTTTTCATTAACGGGTTATAATCTTACTGATGGCAATATTTCCTATTTTGACCCTAATAATACTGCAGATGAAGAAGAGCCCGGAGAGTTGGATAATGCACTGAGACATGTGAACGTTGGGGTAGAATTGTTGTTATCTAAAAACATTAACCTTCGTTTTGGGTATAATCACTTAGTGAGGCAGGAGTTAAAATTACCGGATACAGGCGGAGGAGCAGGGTTTTCGTTCGGACTGATGTTTAGAGTAAAAGCCTTTGAATTTTCGTATAGTCGTGGTGGTTATCATGCCGCAGGCGGGTCCAATAGCTTTACGCTCACGGCTAATACTAATAAGATTTTTAAGAATAGAAGAAGTTAAATTATATGAATTCAAATAAATATTTAACACCTAAAGAAATTGTAGCAGAGCTTGATAAATACATTATTGGGCAAGGTGATGCGAAAAGAAATGTAGCCATTGCGTTGAGAAACCGATGGCGAAGGATGAATGTAAAATCAGAGATGCAGTCAGAAATTGTTCCTAATAATATTCTGATGATTGGAGCCACAGGCGTAGGTAAAACAGAGATTGCCAGACGGCTGGCCAAGATTGCAAATGCACCATTTACCAAAGTTGAAGCATCTAAGTTTACCGAGGTGGGTTATGTGGGCCGAGATGTGGAGAGTATGGTTCGCGACTTAGTGGAACAGTCAGTGAATATGGTAAAGTCAGAGAAGAAAGAGGAAGTGAAGTTGAGAGCTGAACAAATTGTAGAAGATATCATACTCGATGCACTCATTCCGCCAATGAGAACAAATGGTGTGTCAAAAAGCACATCGGAAGAAAATTCTGATGCAGAGCCTAAATCAGAGCAGGAGTTAAATGAAAGAACCAGAGAACGATTTAGAGAAAAGATCAGAAATGGCGAATTAGAAGATCGAAAGATTGACATCAATGTTCAGAAGCCTGCTGGTAGTGGAATAGGCATGATCGGTGGTGGTGCCATGGATGAATCTTCCATGATTAATCTGCAGGAGATGATAGGCAACATGATGCCTAAGAAATCTAAAAAGCGGAAAGTAACTATCGCTGAAGCCAGAAAAATATTAATTGATGAGGAGTCTCAGAAATTGATAGATATGGACGAAGTGAAAGAAACGGCCATCAGAAGAGCGGAAAACACGGGAATAATATTTATTGATGAGATTGATAAAATAGCAAAGAGTGGTGGCCAGAAGAGTGGTGCGGATGTAAGTAGGGAAGGTGTTCAAAGAGATTTACTGCCTATCGTGGAAGGAAGTGCCATTAACACCAAGTATGGAATAATCAAATCGGATCATATCTTATTTATTGCAGCTGGGGCATTTCACGTGGCCAAGCCATCGGATCTAATCCCGGAACTACAAGGTAGATTTCCTATCAGAGTGGAATTAGAAAACTTAACAAAAGATGATTTCTTCCATATTTTAATGGAGCCTAAAAATGCGCTTACCAAGCAATATATGGCACTACTTGAGTCAGAAGAAGTAGAACTTACCTTCCAGGAAGATGCGCTGGATGAAATAGCTCAGACAGCCTTTGATATCAACGCTGAGGTTGAGAATATTGGAGCCAGAAGGCTTCACACAGTAATGAGCAGGCTCTTAAATGAATTTTTATTTGATGTACCGGATAAGATTGGACCGAATGCCAAAATAGTTATTACTAGAGAGTTGGTGAAGGAGAAATTAAGCGGGTTGGTTAAAAATAAAGATCTGAGCGAATTCATTTTGTAAGATTGAAAGCGCTCAAGATCATATGTATTATTGGTCTGTGTGCATTATGCCATAGTACATTTGGGCAATTAGCTTATTTGGATTCATTAGCCGAAGCTAATAAAGAGGAGTACACAGCCAACCGAAAACTTTACATCGAGGAGCGGCACGATCAATGGTACATCAAGCCAATCGTTACGCTGCGTACGCTTAATCTTGATATAACTGATGAAAACCAGAATGTTCCGGACATACGCTACTCGCCAAGTTCTAATAATTTTATGGGATTCGGCATTTATGCGTTTGACTTGAACATTGAGCTTTCGTTTAAATTGCCTCAGGATGAAGAAAAAGTCCCGGCAGACATATTTGGAAAAACAGAATCATTCGATTTTCAAACGAACATTTATGCCAAAAAGTGGGGCGCAGATGTTGCCTTTCAGCGATACAATGGCATGTACATGGAAGACCCACAAAACCATTTCTCCGACTGGCAAAGTGGCGATCCATATCCTATTAGAGATGACCTGTCACTGAGGTATTTTCAGTTTAATGGCTTTTATATTTTTAATCATAAGAAATTCTCGTTCCGATCACCTTATACACAAGCGGATAGGCAGCTCAAAAATCAAGGGTCATTTCTTCTTTCCTTTTTCGTGTCCAATTTTAGATTTTCAGCGGACTCTACCTTAATACCGCCATCAGCACAAGCGGCCTTTCCTTTAAATGATGATTTAAAGCGTATGCGAGTTACTACACTGGCATTAATGCCTGGTTATACTTACACGCTCACGCAAAACAATTTTTATATTAATGGGGCTTTATCACTTGGGCCAGGGCATTTATGGACAGCCTACAATCGTGGCGATTTCTCTGAAGAGAATATCGGTTTTAGACCGGTTTTTAATTTTCGAGGAGGCTTTGGGTATAACGGACCGCAATTTTTTGCAGGAGCTTCAGGTTTTTTTCAAGTAGTTTCAGCAAAGCTCGATAATGCCAATATTGCAAGTGCCTCTGGTAATATAAAATTCTTTGTGGGTTTTAGAATCAAGGAAAAGGGCATCATGAAGAAGAGCCTTTTTTAAACTTATTTATACCAATAGTAAACAAAAACCATCCTAGTAGGCAGCATCAACCTCTCCATTAAGTAAGGCGATTAAAGAATGCACTAAAAATCAATTTTATTTGATTGTTCAGTGTTTTGTAGGGTTTTTTCCTGCCTAAAATCCGAATAAACAACATTCCCCAACAATTTTGTAGTAGTAGTTTTAGAAAATTGATGTAGTCCTTTTTTAGGAATGAGGCCTATTTGAGCGCTAGATTAGAGATACTGTATTTATAACATTTGACATTTTGCGATGTTGATCAACAAATACAGTAATCGTTTGCAATGAAATATAAATCGATTGCATAGCGATTTTAAAAAAAATTATAACAAAATAATAACCTATGAAAAATTTTATACTCTTGATCGGGGCTACGCTGGTATCAGTTATGCTAACAGCGCAAGATTTAGCGGTCAATGGAGATTTTGAGACAGGAGATAATACAGGTTGGACTGTTTCTGAACTTGGCGGTACTTTTGCTGTAACAACAGAACAGGCTCAAGCTGGTACATTTTCTGGTAAGTTGTCTGCAGGTCAGGCACAAGAAGTTTTAATTAAACAGGCTAACCTTTCAGATGTATCTGTAACACCAAATACAAGTGTTACAATAACGTTTGATATGTATGGAACCCTCACAGGTGCAGGTGGAGTAGTATTCCCGGAATTATTTTCTGAGCTAAGTGGAGGAGGTACATCTAAGTCTGAGATTTTATCTGGCGGGCCAATCTTTCCAACAGAAACCTGGACTTCTTACAGTTATACTACCACTACGGGTCCAGATGTTAGTGGAGGGATAACCTTACAGCTTAAAGCTGGCTGTGGATCCGACCCGTGCACAGTAGATGCATACTTTGATAACGTGACCATTACAATGGGTGCTGGTGGTGGCGGAGGTGGAGAAACCGATCCGGTCGTATTCGATGATGACTTTGGAACAGGAGTAAGCTTTGTGGCATTTGGAGGATCAATTAATGATGTATCAGTTGTAACTTCAGAATCGCATACTGGAACCTCTTCCTTACAGATTGAAGTTCCTGCAGCCGAATACACAGGCGGAGCTTTTGTTGTGGATCCTGGTCGCGATGTTTCTGGCTATGATAAATTGACTTTTTGGGCTAAAGCTAGTAAAGCGGCTACTTTAAACGTAGCAGGTGTTGGAAATGACAATGTGACCACAGTAAATCAAACAGAAGTTACAAATTTAGCTTTAACAACAGAATGGCAGCAGTTTACAATCGTACCTACAGACCCATCTGTATTAACAGCTAATAAAGGGCTTTTTCATTTTGCCGAAGGTGCTGATGAAGGAATTTACACAATTTGGTTGGATGACATTGTCTATGAAGTAGATGGTGGCGGTGGTACACCCTCAGTACTTTTCTCTGAAACTTTTGACGATAATACTGCTGATGACGGTTGGGAAGCTTTAGATGGCGCTGCAGCTAACCCAGACGAAGTAACATTTATGTGGGTCGATGAAGGTGGTGCCACAGGCGGAGCACTTGAATTCTCCGGATATAATGATGGAGACCCAGATGCAGCTAGAGCATACTTGTGGCAGGAGTTTTATGCCGAAGGAGCAGCTCTGGGTACTATTTCAGCAAGTGCGTTGGAATTATCTGTCGATGTAAAATTAGGAGATATTGCTTTAAATAACACTAATGTTCAGGTTATATGGCAAGTTGGTCCAGGCAGTACACTTCACACTGAAGAAATTGATGAATTGACTTTAAATAGTTCAGGCTATAGTACATTAACCTTTGAAAGACCAGTTGAAGATACTAACCCAGCTTTCTTTTTATTTCGGATAAGAATCGCAACAGTTTCTGCTGTAAGTGGAGAAGGTGCAAATATTATCATAGATAATTTAACACTTTCTGAAGCTGGAGGTGGTGGAGACACTACACCTCCTGTAATCACTTTGCTCGGTGATGCAACGGTAACTTTAGCTGTTGATGATCCATATACAGATGCAGGAGCCACAGCAACAGATGATACTGATGGAGATATTACAGGAGATATTGTTGTTGGAGGTGATGCAGTGGATACAAGTGTAGAGGGTACTTATGTGATAACGTATAATGTTATGGACGCAGCTGGAAATGCGGCAGAGGAAGTAACAAGAACAGTGATTGTAGGATCAGGAGTTACTTTATTGGATTTCGAAAATGCGCTTGATGGTGTAATTGCATCTCAATTTTCATCAGATGGACAGTTAACTGGTCAATTGGTTTCTAATCCTGTTTCAGGTGGTATTAACACAAGTGCCAATGTTTATCAGATAAATTATCAAAGCACGAATGAATGGTGGGGAGGTGTAGGTTTTGTATTTGGAGATGGAGTAATGGATGATCAGGCGATTGTTTATAAGGCAAAATTATATTCAACAGTGGCATCATCTAATGTACTTTTTCAGGTCGAGCAGTTTCAAGGCACAACTTCTACTGGAACAGTAGGGGATGTTCAAACAATTTCGAATGCAAATCAGTGGACAGAGGTGACATTTACAATACAAGGAACGCCACCTGCAGGGACTAATAGAATTTTGATTCGTCCTGATGTAGGGGGTCAGGCTGGAAATAAGCCAAATACAGGAATATTATATGTGGATGACATAGTTTGTGTTAGTTGTACCTCTGGTGGAGGCGGAGAAGAGCCTACCTTAGGTCCTAATTTGGTAATTAATGGTGGATTTGAAGATAATGGTGGAGATGGTTCATCTTGGTTATTTTTTGATAATAATGGAAGTGTATCAGTAACAGATACAGATGTAAATAGTGGTACTTATGCTGTTTCATTTGTAGCAGATCCCTTAGGTGGCCCTGCAGCATCTGCCCCCGTGTTGAAACAAGAACAATTTGGGGCGGACATGATATCGCCCGGAGATCAAGTAAGAGTAACTTTTAACATAAAGGCTACTGTTACTCAGCCAGGTGCTGTTATTAATGTAGCACTATTTTCTGAACAAACAACAGGTGCTGTGAGACATGATATAACCTTACCCGCATTAACAGGAGATTGGCAGACTATTTCAGCAGACATTACAACAGCGGGAACTTTAGATCCTTCAAGAGGACTATCAATAGAATTTCAAGCAGCATGTGGCCCTGTAACTGGCTGTAATATTGAAATGTATATAGATGACGTAAGTGTTAATTCACTTGAAGACGAAGGCGGTGGCCCAACAGCAACTGCTTTTCCTGTGGATTTTGAAGATGATGGGGCACCTTACGTATTTGGAGATTTTGGTGGTGGAACCTCAGCTGTGATTGACAATCCACAGTCAGGTGGGATCAATACAAGTGCTAAAGTTGCACGTATGCAAAAGTTTATGGCGGCTGACTTTGGTGGAACAACGCTTACTTTAGATGCGAACATTGATTATGCAGAGGGACAAGTGTTTAAAATGAAAGTCTGGGCTTCAAGAGAAGTGCCAGTTACATTCAAATTAGAGCAGGGCGGTGATATTACCAGAATTGTGAGTCATACGGGTTCAAGTACCTGGGAAGAATTAACTTTTGATTTCAGTTCTGAGGTGGGCTTAGGAGCTACAGGTGCGGTGTCTATTTTCTTTGACAATGGTGAAGTTGGCGATGCAGCTGGAAACCCAGATTTTTGGACCTTCTATTACGATGATATTAGTCAGGAAATAGGAGGCAGTGGCCCGACAACCGCTACTTTCCCAGTTGATTTCGAAGATGCAGGTGGTCCTTATACATTGAATAATTTTAACGGTGGTGCTTCAACAATAGAAGATAATCCTGATGCTTCAGGAATTAATACCAGTGCCAAAGTAGTACAAATGCAAAAGTTTCCTGACCAAAATTTTGGTGGAACAACTTTAGTATTGGATGGCAACATTGATTACACAGCAGGTCAGGTATTTAAAATGAAAGTTTGGGCTTCTAGAGAAGTGCCGGTTACCTTTAAATTAGAGCAACCTAATATTGAGCGAGTAGTTAGTCACTCAGGTTCTGGCACATGGGAGGAATTAACATTTGACTTTAGTGCTGAATCAGGATTAGTAGCAACCAATGCGATAACCCTAATATTCGATAATGGAGTTATGGGAGCTGCTGATACAGATGCTCCTACATGGACTTTCTATTACGATGATATTGATCAATCAATGGATGTTGGTGGAGGCGATACTACACCGCCAGTTATTACTTTAATTGGTGATGCTACCGTTAACGTTGCATTAAACGACACCTATACAGATGCCGGAGCAACAGCAACGGATGATACAGACGGTGATATTACAGAAGATATCGTTGTTGGAGGAGATGTTGTTGATACAAGTGTAGCAGGTACCTACACCATAACTTATAATGTGATGGATGCTGCCGGAAATGCAGCAGATGAGGTGACTAGAACAGTTATTGTTGCAGCTGACCCAATAGACCCAGTAGCACAAACTATCACCTTCCCGGCCATTGCAGATAAAACCTTAGGCGACAGTCCGTTTACGTTAACTGCTACTGCTTCTTCTCAGTTGGATGTTTCATTTTCTTCCAGCTCTGATAAAGTGGATGTAACAAGTGCTGGTGAAGTAACATTGTTGGCTGCAGGATCTGTAACTATCGATGCTAATCAGGCAGGAAACAGCGAATTTTTAGCTGCACCAACAGTATCGAGAACGTTCTGTATCAACCCAATGAAACCGGTAATTACTGTGAATAATGATAACACTGAGTCTGTTCAGTTAGAATCAAGCAGTAGCGCTGGTAATCAATGGTTCCTAAATGGAGAAGCCATTGCATCAGCAACGGGTGCTACCCTAAACGTTGATTCAGAAGGCATATATTCTGTTCAGGTAACAATCGATGGTTGTTCCAGTGAGATTTCAGACGATGTAGCATTAATTGTTACAAGTACGGGACTCAGCAATAGATTAGATGCCGTAACGGTATACCCTAACCCATCTTCTAACCTAATTCAAATAAAAGGATTTGCTGGAGATATTAGTGGGCTGCAATTATTTGATCTCTCTGGCCGTGCACAACAGAATACATTTAGAGTAAATGGAGACGTTGTTGAATCTGATATTTCAACTATTCCTAATGGTGTTTATCTTCTAATGATTAACAGCGGAGAATCAGCACAGCAAATTAGAATTGTTAAAAACTAAGCATGATGATAATGTTAAATAATATGAAAAGATATATAAAATTGATTTTGACTATTTCGGTAGTTGCCCTCATAGGTTTATTATCTGGTTGCGATGATGACGACTCATCTGATCCGGTTAATAATACAGAGGTAGAGCGTGTGTTTAACTTACTCTCAGCTTCTGGTTGGAATGTTTCTGAAGTTTTGGTTGATGATTTAGATTTTTCTTCAACGTATGCAGGTTTGAGTTTAACCTTTCAGGAAGGAACATACAATTCAGTGAATGGAGGTGCTATTTTTCAATCTTCAGGTACCTGGAATTTTACTTCCACTTCAGCAACTCAGATTTTACTAGACGGTGATCTTGAAATGGATGTATTAGAAATTTCAGAGAACACACTGGTTGTAGGGTTAACATGGAATCAGAATACACTAGGCACAGGTGGCCGAACAGCTTCTGTAAGCGGAAACCATGTATTTACTTTTACACGATAATATAAGCTAGGTTGAAAAAAGGTTGGCGAGTGATTGCCAGCCTTTTTTTCTATTTTACACACTCTCAAAGGAAAATATAAATTCAAAGTAATTGCCTAATAAACCTCTACTTGTACTCTTAGTAAATATTCTATTTTGTTTTAAGATAGATGCTCAAACCTGTACCACGGGAGCAACAGGAGCCGTTCCATCTAATGGCGACTATGTTCTAATATGGGCAGATGAGTTTGATGCTGATGGAGCAGTGTGCTCAGATAATTGGCATCATCAAACTCAACTAATACAGGGCGACAGTTGGGCGAATGGAGAAAGGCAACATTACACGGATGAAATCACTAATTCATTTGTTGAAAACGGATTTTTAACGATCACAGCTAAAAAAGAATCTTATTTTGATCAGGGTGTAACTAAAGACTATACTTCGGCAAGACTAAACTCAAAGTTTGCCTTTACTTATGGTAAAGTAGAAGTTAGAGCAAAGCTACCTGAAGGAATAGGTACTTGGCCAGCCATATGGACACTTGGTACTAATATCAATGAAGATGGCGGCTATTGGGACGATAACATAGATGAAGTAAACTGGCCTGCTTGCGGTGAAATTGATATCATGGAGCATTGGGGAGATAATCAAAATGTTATTAGTAGCGCCTTGCATACACCTTCCAGCTTCGGAGGAACTGTTAATTATGGTTCAACCATAGGATCAGACGTAAGCAATACATTTCATGTCTATTCGATGATTTGGGATGAAAATCAAATTGAATTTTCAATGGATGGTATTCCTTTTTACACTTACAATCCGGCTACTAAAAATGATGCTACATGGCCTTTTTACAGACAACAATACCTGCTTTTAAATGTAGCTATTGCGGCCAATGTTGTACCTGAGTTTATGGAAAGCTCAATGGTAATAGATTATGTTCGTGTTTATCAAAATTACGATGAGGATGAAACTGATAACTTACCAATTCCATTAGTTTCAGCACCTCAACCTACCAATAGTGCTGTAGATGTTCTGTCCTTATTCAGCGATTCCTACACCAACATACCTGATGTGACATTTGCCAATCCCGAGCGGGAAGTTTATTCAGATGTTGTGGATATTGATTCAAATCCCACTTTAAGGTACTTGGATATTAATAATCAACTAGTCGATTTATCGACAAACCTTCTAGATGTATCAAATCAGGACTATTTAAATTTTGATTACTGGTCTCCCAATACCACAGAATTGAACCTCGTATTTATTGATCAAAATGGTAACGAATCGTCTCATGAAATAGCTATAGCATTAGAAGATTGGCAAGGCGTTACTATTGCTACAACTGATATTTCAGGTACAGTAAATACAACTGCTTTAGAGCAAATTAGGTTTGAAGGAAATGGAACCGTTTACTTAGATAACCTTTATTTCTTTATTGATCCGGATGATGATACACCCGATCCGGTACCGCAAACAATTACATTTAATCCTGTACCTGACATAAGCATCGATGAAGGATCATTTGAACTTGAGGCAAGTGCCAGCTCAGGGTTGGACGTTGAGTTTACAACATTTTCCACTGAATTAGAAATTGTAGGTTCAATCGCAACATTATTAAGACCTGGAACTGTAGTGGTTACTGCAGAACAACCCGGTAATGATGAATATTTGCCTGCTGAGTCTATCACTCATATATTCTGCGTGTACCCTTCTAAACCTGTTATCACCCAATCAGAAAATAGCACTGATATAATTCTTGAATCGAGCAGTGAAGTTGGGAATCGTTGGTATTTAAATGGTAATATCTTGGGTAATGAAAAAAATCAGACACTTAACGTTGAAGAAGATGGCTTTTATACAGTTCAAGTCACAATAGATGCTTGTAAAAGCCCATTTTCTGATGAATATTCTACACTCATTACAAGTGTGAATTCTAGAGAGAACAGGTCAATCAAGGTATTTCCAAATCCTGCAACCGATATTATTCAAATTGAATACATTAACGAGCTCGAAAATATTGTTTTGATGGATGCTATGGGCAGATCATTACCAATCAATCCAATAAAAAAATCGAATAAGATTGTTGTTGATATCGAGTTTTTACCTGATGGAATTTATTATTTGCATGTTACTGAGAGTAGTCATAATCAGGTTTTTAGAATCAGTAAGAGATAGAAATTGCTTTTTTAAAAGCACAGTTACCATTCGCCAGTTTATAAATTAAGTATAATCTGGTTCGTATTGATTTTTCGTATTTTATTATCAGCTTACATTATAAATTAGTTTTTTTACCTTCATAGTAATAAAACCAATAAAGTATGTCTGCTAATCGTTGGCTTATATTCCTTGTTGTTCTAGCATTAACCACCAATATAAGGAGCCAATCGCTTCAAGATATAATTAATCAGGTAGATACCATTGCCAATCCAAACATCGTTCGCTCAGTTTTAATGGGTCAATTTTCGATAGTAGAAAATTATGATGACAGTTTGCAGGCAAAATTTTATTTTCAATTAGGCATTTCATATGGAATGCTTTATAAAACTGATTCAGCCCAGCTATTCTTAGATAAAGCTGTGAATAAAGCCAAAAAATCAAACGCTGTTCTCACAGAAATTGGCTCTTTAAACGCGCTGGGCAATGTAGCCAGAATAACCAGTGATAATGAAGATGCCAAGAAACATTTCGAAAATGCATTGAAATTAGCTACCAGTAAAAATACGTTAGAGTACTTGAGGTGGCAATCAAAACTTCTGGGCAATATAGCAGGCATATTTTTCGAATTAAAAGACCCGAAATCAGCTTTGGCCTATTCAAAAAGAGGATTAGCAATATCAAGGCAAATCGGTGATAAAAAGGAGATCGCAACTAATCTGATCAGGTTAGGATATTGCTACAACGCACTTAACAAAACGGACAGTGCCTTATCTGTAAATCGAGAAGCAACGGGTCTGCTAGAGACTACAAAAGACAGCCTTGGACTGATCTATCAGTATTATAATATGGCCAACATCCATAAGTCAATGAATGATGCCGGTTTGGCTAAAGACTATTATAATAATGCAATTGATCTTGCCCAAAGGTTTGGCGAAGCAGAAACTGAGGTAGGTAGTTTAAATGAGCTGGCGGATATTGCAATCCAGTCAGGTGAGTATCAGAAAGCGCGCGAACTTTTGGACAAGTCCATAGAAGTTTCCAAAGGCAACAACATGCTGTTTGGATTAAGAAGATCCTATCAGCTGGCCTATCAGGCAGACAAAAGAAGACTGGACTATCCTTCAGCAATTGAAAATTTGGAGACGTATTACCAGTTGAATGATTCTATTCAAAAGACTGAGACACTCAAAAGCATCGAGGAGTTCAAGGTAAAATACGAAACGGCAGAAAAAGAGAAGGAAATTCTTGCTGCCAAGCGTGAGATTGAAGCCAAGGAACGCTTCGAAACTTTTCTTATGATAGTAATCGCCATTATAGTGGTCTTTGGTACCATTGCCATCATACTGCTTGTTCAGCGTTTTAAACTTCGCAGGGCTTTATTATCGCAAGAAATTGATACCCTACGTGTTCAGATAAACAGTTTGTTCCAGGGAGGAATAAAAGAACTGGATGTTACGCTCGATGATATCAATTCTAAATTGTATCAACCATTGTCAACCAGAGAATTTGAAATACTACAGGAAGCTATTTCTGAAAAGACCAATCGGGAGATTGCAGAAACACTTTATGTTTCTGTGAATACTGTGAAGTATCATCTCAGAAATGTGTACGAAAAATTAGGCGTTTCGAATCGCATGGAAGCCCTGGAAAAAATACTGCCCAAAAATTCATAACTCATTCCCAATTTCTTTGCACTTCTCACCTTATCAAGCGTTTGATTTCAGAAAAGTCAAAAAATTTTATTTAACATGCCTCCTTGGTTCCTTCTGAGAAAATAGGCTTTAGAAGCTTTTAAACTCACTTTTTTCAAATACTACCCACATGGGTAGGGCAAAAACCACCCGGGGTGGATGGGAATTCACCCTCTCCAAGAAAGGAGATTGGTATCGGAATTTTTAAAACCCAATACCATGAAGTCGATCCAAAACAACTACTACTACTTTATTACAACGCTGGTACTGTTACTCAGTGCCAACACGTTATTTTCTCAATCCATCGGGATGTTTGATGTGTCAAATAAACCGTTTTACACAGACATCAATTGCGACAGCAAGCGCCTCAATACCGGTGGTGGCCAGGAGGCTACAGATCTGCTGCTAGCACTCATAGATTTCGGACAGGGCGGTGCCGTAACTGTTGATGAAATAGAAATTAACCTCGGTGGCAATTTCTCAGCAAATGATGTTGATAATTCACAAGGAGGCGCCTTGTTTTTAATGATGAATGGGTCACGCACCCTGTTGCCTCTTAATAGCCTCGATGCTGATCAGTCAGTGAGTGTAACAGGCCCCGGGGTTTACACCTTTACAGGGAACATTTCAGCTGCATCACGATTGCCCATGCTGGCGATAGGTTTAAGGCTAAAACCAACCGCATCAAAAAATGCACAGGTGTTGAGGGCAGATATTAATGGCTCCGATATTACGCTTACAAGTGGCACTGTTACTGGCACCGCACCTTTACAATTATTTAAAACAGTGCCTTTTCCAACCACAGAATTCACGAATGAAACTATAGATCGTAATGTTAATGAAATCACATTTTCATGGGATGCTAATAACAATGAAGGCCACAGACTGGAAATTGAAAAACTTGGCTTTGGAAGCCCATTGGAAGTGGCCACTGTTGGTTCAGGCGTAAGTTCCTATACGTTTCAAAACCTGGAACAAAACACGGATTATGTTATTAGAGCTTATGGTTTTAATGATAATGGAACCTGCGTAATGGAACGATTTCTTGGTGGTTATACAACCGGGACATGTGATGAAAGACCAACTGCATTTGGAGCCCCAACAATTACAACACTTAGTGACGATTTCGCCCAAATTTCATACAATGAAACAGTTGGCTCAAATTATCGATTAACAGTTGTGCGCGAATTAGGGGTGAGCCGCGTTTTGCCATCGGATGGAACGAATTATGCACTGAATTCATCCTATACCAGCGCTCCTGAAATAGGCACGGGCAACAAAGTATTGGGCAGCTCAAGCCAGATTTATGACCTTGAACCGAACACCACCTACCTGGTAGATTTGTACCGAAAAAGCGGACCTACAAATCCGTGTATTTTATATTCTCCCCCGAAAACTGTTCAGTTTACAACTTGTCCACCAGCTCCTTCAACATCAGCTTCCGCTATTGCAACCTCATTGATTACCGAAAACACAGTAAGAATTAACTGGACGAATGGAAGTGGAACAGGAAGGTTGGTGACGATATCTGAAACTAACCAATCTTACAGCATTGATGGGCAAGAGTTTGTCGGAAACACAGACTATAGTTTGGCACCGCAAATCAATGGCCAGGCACGGGTAGTTTACAATGGTACCGGCACCCAGGTAAATGTTTCAGGCTTGCAGGCAGGAACCCAGTACTTTATAAGAGTAGCGGAATACAGTGGAGATGGCATTTGCAGACAATATAAAAATGTAGCTTCTCCAGTAAGTTTTACGACTAACTCGGTAGATGGGGATATAACTGTAGCTACAACAGGTATTTCTAACCGCACATCTACCTCATTAGTTATAGGAGGAGATGTTTCCATAAACGGTAACCCAACCATTCTTGCTAAAGGCATTATTTGGACTACTTCTGCCGGTGACCCCACAGTTGCTTTACCAACGAAAACCGATGAAGGCACCAGTCCAACGAGTTTTTCAAGTGTAATAACCGGACTTACCCCCGAAACAAATTATGGATTCAGAGCCTATGTTACTACCTCTGAAACCACCTACTATGGCACCACTCGATATTTTCCTACTTTACCTATTCCACCCAGCGGACATGCTACGGCTTTTACAGTTGACAATCTAATTGAAAATACGTCTATCAATTTTACCGCAGAATTAAGTTGGAATGCCGCACCAGGTGCTGATGGCTATATGCTACTTTATACGAATAATGGTGTGGAGCCTCCTATAGACTTCTTACAGTCTAATAGTTACACGTTACCTCAAGGTGTGTTTATAGCCAGTTCCACAATTACCGGAACTACATACGACTTCAATTTTGGTGCCTCAGGTGAACTTACCTTCAAGCTAGTAATGGTGCCGTACAGCTTGGCAGACAATGGCTCTGCCGCCAACTATCTGCTAACAGGTACTCCTGCCAGAGTGGAGATTCCAATTGACACGAAAATTCCACTTGTTACTTCCAGAAGTCCGAATGTCAATGCCACTAATGTTTCCGTATCCTCAAATTTGGTGCTTAGCTTCTCGGAGCCCATCCAAAAAGGAAGTGGTGCCATTGAAATCAGACGCTATAGCGATGATGTGCTTTTTGAATCCATTGATGTTTCTAATGCAGCTGTCAGTGTTTCAACGGCTAATGTAACTATTAATCCTACAAGCGATTTAAACCCTAATGTCCAGTATTATGTATTGATTCCTCAGGGAGCAATTACCGATTTAAATAATAATCCGTTTGCCGGATTTACAATTAAACAAAACTGGCGCTTTACTACAGGTAGCTTACCGGACAATACGTTGCCAACACTCACAGAACTAACTCCACAAAATGGTGCCACAGAAGTGGATGTGTTGGCCGATCCGTTGATGGAATTTAGTGAACCTGTTACGGCAGGTACCGGAAACTTTACCATCAAAAGAGTAGATAATAATAATGTTTTCGCCTCTTTCAATGCCAACGATCAGGAAGTTGTCTTCTTAAATAATATTGTAGGAATCTCTAAAGGAACACCTTTTCCCGCTAATACAGAGTTTTACATTGAAATAGATAACGATGCAGTTTTAGATCTTTCAGGGAATGCCTTCACAGGGATATCAAACAACACGGACTGGAGGTTTACCACAGCAGCCGCACCTGATTATACAAGACCTTCCTTTGTGGGTTTGAGCCCGGCTGACGGTACAACCGGTGTGCCAGTGAATACCCAACTTGAGATTACTTTCGATGAACCCTTGCAGGCTGGTAATTCCGGTTTCTTTCTAATTGGGTTTAAGAGCAATGCCACCATTACTCAGAATATCTATATGTCAAGTGGCAATGTGGCAGTGTCGGGCAATACGATTACAATTACACTTGAGGAGGATTTACCAGCTAATCAGGAATACTTTGTAGGCTTCACAGCCGATGTAGCTTCTGATTTTGCAGGGAATGTTGTCAACAATTTTTCAGATCTCAACACGTGGAATTTTACTACAGCTGCTGCACCGGATGGGGACGTGCCGGTCATTTTAAGTAATTCGTATTCACCAGTAAAGGGCGCGACTAACATCCCTTTTGATACAGATTTAGCCTTTGAATTTAATGAGCCTGTCTTAAAAGGAACCGGAAACATCAAATTGCAAAGGTTTGCTGATAATGCAGAAATCCAAAGCATTAATGTGCTTTCCGGAGATGTTGCTATCACCAACGATACGCAGGTTGCCATAAACTTGGCAACACTATCCGAAGGTCAATACTATGTGGAAATTCCGGCAACGGCCTTTAAAGATGCTAATGACAATTTCTTTCCAGGCATCCTGAATAAAGATTGGAACTTCACTACGTTGGGCGATCCTCCCGGAATCACGGCCTTTAGTCCGATAGATGGTGCAACTGATGTTCCATTGGTTCAAACAATGACCATCACCTTTGACGAGCCTGTAAAGCGCGGTACTAGTGGCTCCTTTTTATTCAGAAGGTTAGACAATAATGCCATCGTATACAGTCTTGCTTACAGCGATCCTCGTGTAAGCTTTTCAGGCAATCAGATGTCAATGCTAGTGGAATTAACCAATCCCGTTTTCCATGACACAGATTTCTATGTGATGATCAATGGCAATTTTGCCACCGATCTGGCAGGCAATACCATGGATCAGGTATGGAATAATACGACCTGGAACGTAAGAACTGTGGAACAATCTGATGGAACTCCACCTTCCATTATCTTGGCCAGCAGGGATCCACAAGATAACGATAGTCCGATATCAGTAGATGGAGTATCCTTTGAATTCAATGAAAATGTTGTGCGAGGTAGCGGGTTCATACGTGTTAAAAACTATGATTCTGATGAAACGGTTGATGAGATTAACGTATCAACGGGACAGGTAGAGATCACTCAGCGCATTGATGTATCGGTTTCATTCTTGGATGAATTACCTGAGGGCAACTACTATATAGAAATGGATGCCGGTGCTTTTGAAGACGAAGCCGGAAATGCACATGCTGGTATAAGCAACAAGAATGACTGGAATTTTACGGTTTTAGGTAGTGCACCTGAATATGTGAGCCTGTCACCCGCCATTAATGCAACCAATATACCGGTAGAGAATACGTTTATCATCACGTTTGATGAGCCAGTTGTAGCCACAGCATCAGGTAGCATATACATCAGGAGAGTAAGCAACAATGCGATTGTTCGTAATTATCAGGCAACAGATCCTAACGTTACCATCTCAGGAAATGTGTTAGCTGTTGAAGCTGACTTGACGGGCTTCGAAAGTACGCAGCTCTACTTACAAGTTCAAACCGGACCAATCACTGATGTAGTGGGCAATTTGTTTTCTCAATTGAACAATAATACCTGGCAGTTTACACTGGCAGCAGCACCGGATGTTTCTGCTCCAACGGCAACTTCCTATGATCCGTTTCCTAATATTACAGGCATTGCCGCTGATGCTAACCTGATTTTACAGTTCAATGAAGCTGTACAAAAAGGTTCAGGCCTTATCAATATAAGAAGGTATTCCGATGATCTTTTGCTTCAAACCATTGGTGTTCAAGATGCGGCTGTAAGCGTAAGCGGACAAACGGTGACCATTAATCCTCCTAATGTGATTGAAGATACTCGCGTTTGGATCGAAATACTGGAAGGCACATTCACAGATTTAGCTGGAAACTCGTATGCAGGTATTAATGATAAGACTGTATGGAATTATACACCTGTCCTTAACAATCCTACGTTGGTTTCCACCAATCCTGTTGATGGAGCTACAAATATACCTGCTGGGGTACCAGTAACATTTACAGCTATTTTTTCCGAACCAGTTCAAGAAGGTACAGGCGGCAACATTTTAGTTGTATGGGTGAATGGCTTGGGCAATGAAGTTAATATAGGAAGTATCAGTTCGTCTGAAATAACTTTTAATGGTAATCAAGCTTCTTTTGAGTTTACTGTTCCTAAAATAGAAGGTTATAGTGAGGAGGAACTGTATTTTAAAATCCAAAATACAGTTATAGCTGATTTAAATGGGAATAACTTTTTTGGTGGCTGGAATCCCTCTGTTTGGCACTTTATTGTAGAGGAAATTGATACCACTTCACCCTATTTCGACAATAACAATCAGTTTCCCACTAACGGCCAATTAAACGTACCTTATGATGTAGTATTAAGGTTGCCGTTTACAGAACCTATTCAAAAAGGCACAGGAAATGTGATACTCAGAGATTTATCCGATAACTCAGAAATCTTAAGAGTTGATGTGACTTCACCTGAAGCTTCTGTTGAAGGCAATACGCTAGTAATTGATCCGGGTCAGGAAATTCCTGAGATATATGAAGTGGGTGTAGAGTTAGAAAGTGGCATTGTGGAGGACCTTTTTGGTAATTCGTTTGATGCAGCCAGTTTTGGTGGAAGTTGGTCGTTTCACATGTTAGAAACGCCACTTCAAATTGTATCGGTTAGCCCACCGGACGATGCTCTAAACGTGCTTGTAGGTGAGCCCATTGTGTTTGAAGTTACTTTCGATGCTCCCATTGAGCTAACAGGCGAATCAGGATGGTTTGCCATCCGGTTAAAATCAGGAGGGGTAACCTATGTTCAGATATTTGGTGATGATCCTTCCATGACGGTTTCTGGTAACAAACTTTTTGTGCCTATCACTTTACCGAATGTGTTAGATACAGACCTGCACGTGCAAATGACAAATAATTTGGTGAGGGATGTCAATGGCTATAGTACAAATCCTACCATGGGATTTGGTACTGATACGGACACATGGAATTTCACTACTGAACTGCCGAGTCCTCCACAGGTTGTTAGTTTTTCACCTGCTAACGGTACAACAGGCCTAAATGGTGACGAAAATCTTGAAATTGTTTTCAATGAAGATATTTCGGCTGATAACTACTATATGGTTTTATATCAACTCGATCCGGGTGCGAATCAGTGGGAAGTATTTAGCGAGCCATCCGCAAGAGTAACTATCAATAATAATGTCGTGACAATTGATCCAACAAATGACTTACCTACTGGAAGAGAATACTACTTAAGCGTAAACTCACAGTCATTTATTGATAGTAAAGGAGCAAGAACAGCTCAACTAGGTGGTAATGGAGTATGGAATTTCACAGTTGGAGAAGTGGACTTCGATCCACCAGTGGTACAAACTTTCGTACCGGCTCAGGACGCTGATGATGTGCCGGTAGATATTGGATCGCTATCCATGACGTTCAATGAACCTATCTTAGATGGTGACCCGAACGGTGCTATTAGGTTGTATGAATTCAACACTAATGCCTTAGTGAAAGAATTCAATTTCCAAACTCCTGATGTTACAGTTAGTGGAAATACATATACCCTCAATGATGTTCCTGAGCTTGACTTTAACAAAACCTATTATATTCAAAATAGTAATGGAAATTGGGGAATTACAGACCTTATTGGAAATGTCATAGCAGGCTGGGGCGATAGTTTTACCTGGCAGTTTACTACTGCACCAGAATTTGCTCCGGTAGACCCCTTTGTCGTATCAACAGATCCTATGGATGATGCTACTGATGTGCCTGTAGGTAAAACTATCACTATTGAGTTCAATGAAATTGTTTTACCTCCGTCACCATCTGGTGTGTTCGTTAAAAGAATGAGCAACAATACCATTGTTCCATCACTAGTAACTATTAGTGGTAATATACTAACACTAAATCCAACGAATAATTTGGAACCTGGCACAGAATACTTCATACAAATTGATGCCAATCGGATTTTTGATCAGGAATCTAATCCATTCCCAGGATTCCCAGATAATACTACTTTGAGTTTCACCACTGAGATTATTGATAATGATCCGCCTGTGGTTACAGGTTTCAACCCTGCAGATAATGCAACAGATGTTTCTGTTGATGTGGGTAGCTTAACATTAACTTTTTCAGAAGAAATCAAGACAGGCAATCCGGGTTCAAAATTCAGACTTAGGAAAAATGATGGTACCAATCAGGTAATCAAAGAGTTTGAAATCAACACGGCAGACGTGACTTTTGGTACAAATACAGTCACTTTGAATAACGTACCGCAATTAGCGTTTAATACAGGTTATTGGGTACAAAACAATTTTGGTGTGACTGTTTATGACCTGGCCGATAATCCTTTGGCCAATTGGAATACAACTAGTTTTTGGAATTTCACGACAGAAGCACAGCCTCTTCAAGATCAAACCATTACGTTCGATCCAATAGCAGATAAAACCTTTGGCGATGCACCTTTTACGCTATCCGCTACTGCATCATCAGGGCTTGCAGTACAGTTTAGTTTGATCAGCGGCCCGGTGAGCTTGTCAGGCAATGAGGTCACAATTACGGGAGTTGGTACAGTAGAAATAGCTGCCAATCAACCTGGAAATGGCTCTTTTAACCCAGCTCCGGAAGTAATAAGAACCTTTGAAATTCTGAAAGCCAATCAGACTATTTCGTTTGATCCAATAGCAGATAAAACCTTTGGCGATGCACCTTTTAATCTGAACGCTTCGACAACTTCAGGGTTATCAGTTAGTTACGTAAGTTCCAATACCTTGGTGGCAACAATTAATGGAAACACAGTAACGATAGTTGGTGCCGGTATATCCACCATTACAGCCAGCCAGTCAGGTAACGGCCAGTTCAATCCTGCAACATCTGTTGAGCAGACCTTAAATGTGAACAAGGCTAACCAGACCATTTCGGTTGATCCAATATCTGATAAATTAGTTAGCGATGCACCTTTTGAGGTAGTAGCTTCAACTACCAGTGGTTTAAGTTTAGATTATCAAATTTTAAGTGGACCGGCTACTATTTCTGGCACAACAATTACCTTAAATGGATCTTCCGGGACAGTAGAAGTAGAAGTAAGCCAAGCTGGCAACAATAACTTTAACACTGCGAGTGAAACGGTTTCGTTCGTTGTTTCTGATCCTGCAAAATCTGATCAAACCATTACGTTTGGCACTATCGAGGATAAAACTTTTGGCGATGCTGATTTCACATTGGAAGCAAGCGCATCCTCAGGCCTTACGGTAGATTTTAGCGTAGTTTCAGGACCAATTTCTATTAATGGCAACATAGTAACAATTAATGGTGCTGGCACAGCCACTGTGGCTGCTAATCAGGGTGGTGATAACGACTATAACCCCGCACCAGAGGTCACCAGAACATTCACTATTAACAAAGCCACTCAAACAATCACATTTGATGTCATTGATGATCAAGTTTTTGGAGTCGATCCCTTCACCATTTCTGCTGTCTCTTCAGCAGGATTGGATGTAGCGTATAGCGTGGTGAGCGGCCCCATTTCGTTGAGTGGCGCCACAGTTTCTGTTAACGGAACTGGGGTCGCTACGATCGCTGCCAACCAACCGGGCAACGATAATTATCTGGCGGCAACGGAAGTTATTCAGTCGTTCTCGATAGCAAAAGCTGATCAGACGATAACCATTGAGCCCATTGACGATAAGTTAATTACAGCAAATCCGTTTGATGTTATAGCAACTACCACCAGTGGTCTTGCCCTTACGTATCAGCTGTTGAGCGGTCCGGCATCTATCTCAGGGTCAACTATAACATTGGATGGTCAGGTAGGTACCGTAGTTGTAAGGGTGAGTAACGCAGGTAATTCTAATTATAATTCAGCCTCGGCACAAGTCTCTTTTGATGTAGTAGATCAGCCAAATAAACAAGATCAGACCATCACTTTTGAGGCTCTAGCAGATGTAACATTTGGTGATCCTGACTTTGAATTAACAGCGACAGCAAGCTCAGGTCTGGCAGTAACTTATACAAGTTCAGATGAATCCGTGGCAACGGTGAATGGCTCAACGGTTACAATCATAGGTGCTGGAACAACGACCATCACTGCTACACAAGCAGGCGATGATGATTTCAATGCAGCTGTACCAGTAGAACAGGTGTTAACCGTCAATAAGGCGGCTCAAACTATTACTTTCAATGAAATAGAAGATCAGTTTATGGAAGCAGAGATATTAGAACTTTCTGCAACATCTTCTTCAGGTTTAATAGTGGAATTCAATGTAGCAAATGGACCAGCATTTCTGAATGGAACTACACTCATTTTTGACGGGATAGGCGAGGTTACTGTAGAAGCAATTCAACCTGGTAATGAGAATTTTGAGTCGGCAGTAGTTTCCAGAACTTTTGAAATAATTTCCGTAACGAGTACATCTGTTCGTGATATAGAACCTGTTAGCATTTATCCTAATCCAGCGAGTAATCAGATTACGCTAACTGGAAATATCGATCAAACAGCCAAAATCTTCATTAGCGATATGAAAGGAAATTTAGTGCGACAAATTAAACCCGAATTGACTGAAAGTATCGATGTGTCGGATTTAAACAATGGCATCTATCTCATCCTAATAAAAGGCGAGAATCAACAGATGATAAGATTTATAAAGAAATAACTCATTAAAACAGAAGAATACGATGAAAGCATTAAGATATATTATAGCGATTTGTACCATAACAAGTTTAATGGCCATAATGGGTTGTGATAGCGGAGGAGAAGAGGCTCAGCCAAACCCTGCCGTACAGCAAGTGGCATTGTTAGTGAATGAAGGTAAACCATGGGTTGCCCAGTCAGAAACGTCTGTGTTAAAAGATGGCTTCGATGTGAGTGATCAATTTGAAGGGTTTAATGTAACGTTCTCTGAAGGAACATTCAAAACAGAGAATGCCATTTCGAGTGCATGGCCTGCGGAAGGCAATTGGCAGCTGAGCGGACAAGATATTAACACTATTTTAAGAGGTGACGGAGTAGCTATGAAAACTCGAATAATTGGAAATACTTTGACATTGACATTCACTGCTGGGGGCCCTTCAGGTGGCAGAATTAATAGTGTAGAAGGTGAATACCAGTTCGAGTTAATCAGTCAGTAGTAGTAAGTGTGTGTGTGATTGATAAAACCCTCTTCTTGCTTCGGCAGGGGAGGGTTTTATTTTCATTCCTATTTAAAAAATCGCCCAAAAACCCCAATTAAAATATCGATTTACTATATTCAAAGCTATGTTTCGTTTTGGCTTTGTTTTAGTAACTACTTTATTGGTTCAGTCTGTAATTCATGCTCAATTACCAGATAGCATTTCCTTGCAGATTAAAAACATTCCTCAAAAAGAAGATAAGGTTAAATTTTTACTGGATTATTCAGACAAGGCACTTCGAACAAATTCAGAATTACATTATGCACTTGTAAGAGAAGCCCAAAGAATAGCACAGGATTTAAACGAGCCTGGTCTTTTAGCTATGTCTGAAAAACGGATTGCCATGAACGTGCAGTATCAAAATCAATTGGACTCTGCTCGCTCTCTTTACCTTCAAATTCTTACTAAACGTGGTAATGATTTAGACTCTTCCTTTATTGCTGAAGTGTACAGCGAAATAGGAGCTACCTATTATTATGAGGCTAATGATAAGATGGCATTAGAAAGTTGGATCAAGTGTTTTCGCATAGCTGAGGCAGTAAATAATCAAGCACTACTGGCCAGAATTACAAATAACATAGGAGCAACTTATGGATATTTAGAGGATTATAAAAACGCCATTTATTATATAAATAAGGCCATTGGCTACAAATGGCAATTAGGTGATACAGCAGCGTTGGGCTCATCATACCATAATATGGGTATTTATATTTCTGAACTGTTTTCTTATGATTCAGCCAGATATTTCTTCAAAAAGTCTATTGTTATAAAGCAAAAGTATGATGACCAAAAGGGCTTAGCAAAAACGTATAACAGTTTGGCGGTTTTGTATGATAATGAAAGGAAGTATGACTCAGCTTTATACATGAATACTAAAGCCTTGGAACTTGATTTAGCTGTTGGAGATTCCATTGCCTATTCGATAGATCTAGGCAACCGTGCTGAGTATTATTTAAAGCTGGGTCGGTATAAAGATGGAATATCCCCTGCAGAGCAATCCATAAAACTTCTAAAAAATGTGAATGCCAAAAGTGATATGTATAAAATTCTTGCTCAATTGTATGAAGGTAATGGTCAGTACAAGGAGGCGAGCGAAAATTGGTCAAAATATGCCTATTTAAACGATTCCATAGTTTCTGCGGAACAAGAACAGTCGTTGCAGGAGTTACAAGTGAAGTTTGACACCGAGTTAAAGGAAACTGAGATTGCTAAACTAGAAAGTGAAAATGAGATTCAGCGACTTCAGCAGGAACGCGACAAACAGTTTAGATTATTATTAGTGGCAGTGTTAGCTGCAGTAATAATCATTGCCTTGCTATTATATCGTTCTTATAAAAAAGAGAATGCCTCTAAGAAAGTTCTAGACACTCAAAATCAGGAATTAAAGGAACTAAACTTTACCAAAGACAGGCTTTTCTCAATTATCTCGCACGATCTAAAAAGTCCTCTCAGTTCATTTCATACCATAACTAAAAGCTTAACTGATAATTGGGAGAGACTAGAAAAAGAACAGCTGAAGTCATTCGTGGAAAATCTTCGCGATTCCTCTAAAGAAGTGCATGACATGATGGATAATTTACTCCGTTGGGCACTAAATCAAACTGGACAGTTAAATTATAATCCAACAGAACTGCAAGTGAGTGCCGTGCTGGAAGACATAAGCAATCAATTAAGTGTAGCTGCAGAAGCCAATAAAATCACCATAAACAGGATGTTTTCATCTGAAGTTAAGCTGAAAGCAGATTTAGATTATTTAAAAATCATCACGCGGAATATTTTAAGTAATGCTATAAAATTTTCTAATATGGGTGAATCGATAGATATACTTGTGGAAGAAAATGAAAAGGAAAGCAGAATTTCGATTAAAGATCGTGGGGTTGGCATGAACAGTGAGCAGGTTAAGATTATTTTGGGTGAGACAACTTCTGTTCATGATATCAAAAACTCTGATAAAAAAGGGACGGGCTTAGGCATTACCCTGTCAAAAGAATTGCTAAATAAAATGGGCGGCAAACTGGAAGTGGAAAGCGAAGAAAACAAAGGCACAACATTTAGGTTAATATTTCCAAAGGCTGCCTGATGACCTACTCAATCTTTATTATAGACGATCATAAAATTGTACGTGATGGCTTAAAGGCTATTTTACTTGGTTATCCTGAGTACGAAGTGGCTGGAGAAGCAGCCTCCGGTGAAGAGGCAAAACGGAAAATCGAAAACTTAAATCCAGACATTGTATTTGTCGACCTGCGATTACCAGATGCCAATGGGGCTTTGTTAATTCAAGAGTTAATCCGTTTAAAGCCGCAATCTAAATTCATTCTATTAACAGCCGAACCAAATGCCCTTGACCTACAGCGTGCTCAGCATGCCGGAGCTTCGGGTTTTTTGGGTAAGGATATAAACAGTGACGAGTACATAAGAGCCATGGCCGCAGTAATGGCCGGAAAGAAATATATCTCCCAATCCTTCAGCCATTTACTTGTTGAAGACGCGTCTGATTTAAGTATAAGAGAATTAGAAATACTGCAATTATTGGCAGATGGCCTACCGTACAAACAAATAGCCGATAAACTGTCTATTAGCCCAAGAACTGTGGAGACCCACAAAAACAATCTTCTTAAAAAACTAGATGTAGGTACACCTATCGAACTGGTTAAGAAAGCATTGAAAACCGGATTAATTAAGGGGTAGTTAGTTCAAAGTTGAAAGTTCAACTCACAATCACTCAGAACCTAGAACTTGGAACTTATAACTTAATATAATCAAATCTAGTGACTGAATAGTTATATAGAATACGTAATTTCCCGTACAATCATGTGAAAATACCCGATTGAAGTGAGGCCATAATAGTAAGACTTTAGCAAGACAATTAAAATCTTACTACTATGCGAATATTATCAACTCATTTTAAACCACTGCTTGCAGCTCTTTTAGTTTTTGTAATGCATTTGTCTTGGGCACAAGACCCAAGTTCATCCATGCCAGCAGATAACGGCACCAATGTGAATGTTCAGCCGGGATCGATTCAATTTAATTGGAGTATTCCTTACCAAGTATCTGGTGTTAGTGCCAATCTGGACAAGGTATATCTAAGGAGATCTGGAAATGCTACTAATATTACCACCTTTAGTTATGGGGATAACCTAAGAACCCTGACAATGACGCCATTCCTGGGTTTATCAACGGCTGATTTAGCCAGTCAGTTAGATCCATTCACCACGTATGAACTAGTTGCCACAGGTTTTGATAACATCAACTTCGATAAAATCGCGGATATATATAACGAAAACACAGGCGAATGGGGCAGTTGGACTCCTAAGAGTGATGGGACATTATTAACATTTTCCACTGGGGCGGATAATGTGAATCCAAGTTTGATAAAACAACTACCAGTTGCGGGAGCAACTAATGTAGCTACATCATCAAATGTTCTATTAACTTTTGATGAAGTGGTTGTAGCCGGTACTGGTAACATTGAATTAAGAAGATTTAGTGATGATGCGGTTATTCAAACTATCGCCATAGGCTCAGCTTCTTTCTCTCAAAATACCAGCCCATTGCCTAGAACCACTATTACGGTACCACTTACTACCTTGACCAATAGCACGCAATATTATGTGCATATACCTGCTGGTGTAATTAAAGATGATAGTAATAATAACTTCGCAGGAATAACTAATAAGAGTTATTCTTTTACCACAGGTATTGGTGATAACGTTGCTCCTCAGGTTGTAGACTATTTACCCGCTAATGGTGCACAAAATGTCTCTTTAACTCAAACACAGATTATTGTTAATTATGATGAGGATGTAATTGTAGGCTCTGGCTCTGCAGAATTAAGAGATGAGGCCAATAATTTAATTGGAAGTTTTACTCCAACGATCGCGAGTGGAAATTTGCGTTTTTCAATTATTTCAGTACTTCCACTAGACCCCGGTACAACATATACATTATATATACCGACTGGTGTAGGTCAGGATTTGGCTAATAATCCTACTCCTGAATTAACATTAAATACCTATCAGTTTACCACCACTATACCGCCTACGGTAGCGGGTCTAACTCCCGCAAACAATACAAGTGGGGTTTCTCCATCCATTAATAGCCTTACCGTTACCTATTCAGAACCAATTTTCTTTAATCCCGATGGCTCAGGTGGTAATGTTTATATTTATCAAGGTGTGAGCTTGATAAAGAACTATCCAATGAACGGCAGTTCGCCAGATATAATATTTGATGGGCTGGATATGCACATCAATAACTTACCGGCTTTAGCCCCAAATACTACATACGAGGTAAGATTAACAGGTGCGCTTAGTACTTATGTTGATGCAGATGGTAACAGAATACCTAACATCGATCCTGGTGAGTGGACATTTACCACAGGAACAGGAGCACCTGTAAGACAGTCTTTATCACCTGCTCTATCGGCCACTGATGTATCAACTACTACGAGAAATTTTACTATTTCATTTGATATTCCTATTCAAGTAAGTTCAGATAATTCATTGATAGCAGGTATAGACAATTTGGATGATGCTGTGGGTACACCTACATATTTTAATCCAAATGATGCTGCAGTTTCTGTAAATGGTAATTCTTTGACAATTACTACAAATCAGGATCTGGATCCCGATGCGAACTATGGAATTTTCTTTGAGTCTGGATTTATTGAAAGTACTAGTGGTGTGCCTTATACGGGTAACCAATTTTATGCTCAGTGGAGTTTTAGATCTGCCGCAGCATCTGACGTAACTCCCCCAACCGTAACTTCATTTAATCCTGCTAATAATGCCACAAATGTGCCTACGGACATCAGTAGTATGACGATCACTTTTGACGAGAGTGTAAGATTGGCTAGTTCTCCCGGACTTGCTGGAATAAATTATTTCTTTGAATTAAGAAATTTTACTGACGGAAATATCCTTGTAAAAAGTTTCGATTTGAGCTCCTCAGAAGCCACATTTTCTGGAAATACACTTACCCTCAATAATCTTCCTATTCTGCTACCAAATGTTAACTACTGGGTCAGATATTGGACAACAACTACAGGTAAGCCCATAGAAGATCTGGCAGGAAATAAACTAGCGAATATTATTGATAATACTATACTGAATTTTACTACAGAAGCAGCAGAACCTATTGTTAACATACCTGATGCGAATTTGAAAGCATATCTAGTAGGAAACTCTTCCATCAATACGAATGCAGACAGTGAAATTCAAGTGAGTGAAGCAACGGCTTTTACCGGGCAAATCTGGACACCTTCAGCAGGTATTACCGATGCTACAGGTATAGAGGCTTTTACATCCTTAGACCGAATTAATTTGTCTGATAATGCCATTAACGCTATTGATTTAACAGCAAATACTGCACTAACTGGCATTTACTTAGATAATACAGGTATTTCAACCATTGATGTCACTAACCAATCAGGTCTTACTTTCTTGTGGCTAAGGAATAATAACCTAATGTCTATTAACGTAGCTAATAATCCGAATCTTCAGGAGTTGCGCTTAGATAACAATCAGATTTCCTCAATCAATGTTTCAACCAATACTATGCTTGATGAATTAGGTGTTCTAGGAAATGGTATGAGTACATTAAATGTGACTATGCTTTCAAATCTTGTGAATTTATATGCGCAAAATAATAACCTAAGTGGTATTGATTTATCGAACAATGCTTTGCTCAGTGCATTGGAGTTAAATGACAATAATCTTAGTACTCTAGACTTATCAAACAACCCAGATTTGTACTATGTAATATTGTCAAATAATAGTCTCACATCTTTGGATATGCGAAATGGGACCAACAGCAATATTGGTACCGCTGACTTTAGCATAACTGGCAATCCTAACTTAAGCTGTGTGCAAGTCGATGATGTTACCTATGCCAATACCAACTGGACCAATAAAGATGCAGGAACAAGTTTTGCGCTAAACTGTGATCCGATAGTAAATATTCCGGATACTAATTTTAAAGCGTATTTGGTTGGCAGCTCTTCCATCAATACAAACAGTGATGCTGAAATTCAGGTGAGTGAAGCTGAAGCATTTGCAGGTGAAATTCAAATTTTTAATGGCGGAATAACAGACCTAACAGGAATAGAAGCTTTCGTTAATCTTACGAGATTAATCGTGTCAGGCGGGAATAATGGTAAACTTTCTTCAGTGAATATTAGCTCGCTCGATCAATTGGAATATTTAGGGCTTAATGCTCATAACCTAACTTCAATTGATGTGTCAAACAACTTAAATTTAACGACACTCTCATTATCAGATAATCCAATTACTAATTTAAATTTGAGTAACAATTCAGCCTTAACCTCTTTGGCTCTGTTGAGATGTAGTTCCCTAACTCAACTGGATCTCAGTAGTAATACTAACCTAACGGCAATTAATATTCTTGGTGTTGGACTTGATAATTTAGACTTGTCAAATAATCTATTGTTATCTGATATCACCATTGATTTCAACAATTTCTCATCATTTGATTTAAGCATATTTCCAAACCTTGTTTTCTTCTCTGCAGACGGCAATAATCTTGAAAATTTAGATTTTTCAAATAACCCTAATTTGAACGAGGTTATACTTAATGACAATATTCTTACAGGACTGAATTTCGATAATAACCCATCGATGGAATTCATTTATTTAAGTAACAATAATTTGCAGTCATTAAGTATTAAGAATGGAAACAATACCATTTTGCAAGATTTGGAATTAATAAATAACCCTAACCTTTCTTGTGTTGAAGTAGATGACGTAACATATTTTGAAAATAATTTCTCAGGGACTGTAGATGCGGGATTAAGTTTTTCAATTGACTGTAATGCTGATGTTACCCCTCCATCAATCGTGTCTTTAAATCCTTTGGACAATGCTACCTCTGTGCCAATCAACACCAACTTGGTAATCACGTTTGATGAACCAATATTCGCTGTTCCATCAAGCTTGAACTTAATTCGCTTAGTTGATTTTGATACCGATGATGCAGTTGAAAGTTTTGACCCAGAAAACAATGGAGATGGGCGTGTTACGATTTCTGGTAACACAATAACCTTGAATCCTACAAATGATCTCGATTATGACAAACAATATTATATTCTTATAAATGATAACGTGCTGCAAGATGCAGCAGGTAATGCAGTACCAGAGATATTTGATAATACCACATGGAATTTCACCACTGAAGCGGCACCGGTGGTAGACGAAACACCTCCATCAATTGTGTCTTTGAATCCTTTGGACAATGCTACATCTGTACCAATCAACACCAACTTGGTAATCACGTTTGATGAACCAATATTCGCTGTTCCATCAAGCTTGAACTTAATTCGCTTAATTGATTTTGATACAGATGATTCAGTTGAAAGTTTTGATCCTGAAAACAATGGAGATGGGCGCGTTACGATTTCGGGAAATACAATAACGTTAAACCCTACCAATGATCTCGAATACGGGAAACAGTACTATATTCTCATAAATGACAATGTGCTGCAAGATGCGGCAGGTAATACAGTACCAGAAGTATTTGATAATACCACCTGGAACTTTACAGCTGTTAAAGGAAATCAAACAATCACAATAGATCCAATAGCTGATAAATTGGTGTCCGATGCTCCATTTGAGGTATCTGCCAGCACTACAAGCAATTTAGCACTTACCTATGCCATTCAATCTGGTCCAGCGATTATCTCTGGCAATACAATTACATTGGATGGCACTACAGGTACCGTGGTGGTTGCAGTAAGTCAGGCGGGTAATGCCAACTATAACCCGGCAACAGCTACGACATCCTTTAATGTAACTGATCCTTCCAAGACAGATCAGACCATTACCTTTAATGCACTCACAGCTAAAACCTTTGGTGATGCCGATTTTGATCTAACGGCAAGCGCTAGTTCTAACCTCACAGTGAGCTATACAAGTTCTAATACATCTGTAGCTACCGTGAGTGGAAATACAGTAAGCATAGTAGGAGCAGGAACAACTGTAATAACTGCTTTTCAGACTGGAAACGAAACTTTTAATCCAGCCCAAGAAGTACAGCAAGAGTTGGTGGTTAATAAAGCAAACCAAACTATAACCATTGACCCAATTGCAGATAAGTTGACTACGGATGCTGCTTTTGAAATTGTAGCGAGCACTACCAGCAACTTAGCATTAAGCTATGCAGTAATCAGTGGCCCTGCCTCAAACGTTGGAAGTACGATTACTCTGGATGGCACAATTGGCGCGGTGGTAGTAGAAGTGAGCCAAGACGGTAACAGTAATTATAATGCATCCTCAGCTCAAATAAGTTTTGATGTGGTAGATCAGCCAGATAAACAAGATCAGACCATCACTTTTGAGGCTCTAGCAGATGTAGCATTTGGTGATCCTGACTTTGAATTAACAGCTACAGCAAGCTCAGGTCTGGCAGTAACTTATACAAGTTCAGATGAATCCGTGGCAACCGTGAATGGCTCAACGGTTACAATCATAGGAGCTGGAACAACGGCTATTACTGCTACACAAGAAGGCGATGATGATTTCAATGCAGCTGTACCGGTAGAGCAGGTGTTAACCGTCAATAAGGCCGCTCAAACTATTACTTTCAATGAAATAGAAGATCAGTTTATGGAAGCAGAGATACTGGAACTTTCTGCAACATCTTCTTCAGGTTTAATAGTGGAATTTAATGTAGCAAGTGGACCAGCATTTCTGAATGGAACTACACTCATTTTTGACGGGATAGGCGAGGTTACAGTAGAAGCAATTCAACCTGGTAATGAAAATTTTGAGTCGGCAGTAGTTTCCAGAACTTTTGAAATAATTTCCGTAACGAGTACATCTGTTCGTGATATAGAACCTGTTAGCATTTATCCTAATCCAGCGAATAATCAGATTATGTTAACAGGTACAATCGATCAAACAGCCAAAATATTCATTAGTGATATGAAAGGAAATTTAGTGCGACAAATTGAGCCTAAATTGACTGAAAGTATCGATGTGTCTGATTTAAACAATGGCGTCTATCTCATCTTAATAAAAGGCGAGAATCAACAGATGATAAGATTTATAAAGGAATAACTCATTAAAACAGAAAATACGATGAAATCATTAAGATATATTATAGCAATATGTGCCATAACAAGTTTAATGGCCATAATGGGTTGTGATAGTGGAGGAGAGGAGGCTCAGCCAAACCCTGCAGTTCAACAAGTAGCATTGTTAGTGAATGAAGGTAAACCATGGGTAGCCCAGTCAGAAACGTCTGTGTTAAAAGATGGCTTTGATGTGAGTGATCAATTTGAAGGGTTTAATGTAACGTTCTCTGAAGGAACGTTCAAAACAGAGAATGCCATTTCGAGTGCATGGCCTGCGGAAGGCAATTGGCAGCTGAGCGGACAAGATATTAACACTATTTTAAGAGGTGACGGAGTAGCCATGAAAACTCGAATAATAGGAAATACTTTGACATTGACATTCACTGCTGGGGGCCCATCAGGTGGCAGAATTAATAGTGTAGAAGGTGAATACCAGTTCGAGTTAATCAGTCAGTAGTAGTAAGTGTGTGATTGATAGAACCCTCTTTCTGCTTCGGCAGGGGAGGGTTTTTTATTCATCTGACTATCAAGTGATTGATAGAAAATAGTGAAATTAATTCTTTTAATCTCTGGTTATTTAACGACAACTTCCTGATAATTGAATTAACCAACTAAAACTAAAAATCATAAATAAGTAAAATGAGGCTATTTTCTCATGAAAAATTAACCATATCAGTAGAAGAAACGCAGGGATTGAAATATATAAAGGAGGAATGGTCTGGAATTCTGACCTCCACTATTTTTCATAAGTTAATTTACCAATCTCTCGATATTTATAAGAAAGAATTAAAGGCCTTAAAAGGCAAAAATGATCACTTTCTTCTACTAGCTGATGTATCCAAATTGGAACTAATCAGCTCAAAAGACATTGAGTGGCTTACAGATGAAATAAATCCGAAGTATGAGGAGCTGGGCTTCACTAAGCAAGCTGTAATCGTTCCAAAGTCGCAAATGGCTCAAACTACAGTAGCTGAATATGAGGGACAAACAGGTGGTTTCGATACTAAGATGTTTACAGATGAACTGGCCGCAAAGCGTTGGTTTTTGTCCTTGAAAAATGAAGAGTAAGGTTAGACATTTGGCATTATAAATGATAAAAAGTTATCAGGATTTACAACCTCAAACGCGGCATCTGGATATAATCGTGTAAATGTTAATGGTACTTTCGCCTTGCTATTAGAAGAATATTTAAATTCATAGGCCTTTAGCACACCTTCACTGTCTTCCAAATAATCAATTTCTTGCTGTTGTTTAGTTCGCCAGAAAAAAGTATTGGCGTAGCTGTGGTAGTAATGGTTTAACTTCATCCTTTCACTTATCAGGAAATTCTCCCATAATGCACCTTTGTCTCGTCTAAAGGTTAATGCAGAGAAATTTGAAATTAAGCTATTTCGTATTCCATTGTCGTAAAAGTAAATTTTCTTTGAGGTGGAGATCTCTTTTCTGGGGTTTCGGCTAAAAGATGTCAGCCTAAAAATCACGAAAGTTTTTTCCAATATATCTAAATAGTGGCTTACGGTATTCTTGTCTATTTGCAACATATTGGCGAGCTCGTTGTACGATATTTCATTGCCCAGTTGGTAGGCGAGGGCTTGTAAAAGCTTCACGATTATATCTGGTTTTCGTAGGCCTCCTATAGTTAAAACATCTTTGTATAAATAGCTGGTAGCAAGTTGTTGGAGTACCTCTTTTTCTTCACCATTGGCATGAGCGTTTATCACATCAGGGTACATGCCGTATATTAATCGTAACTCTAGTTGTTGTTTGGCCGCTAGATAGCCATAATGATTTTGAAATTCCTGCCAAGAAATAGGGAATAACTTGTATTCCCATTTTCGTCCTGTTAATGGTTCATTTATTTTTTGGTTAAGTTCCAATGCCGATGAACCGCTTACTATTAGGCGCACATCATTAAATTGGTCGGTTATAATTTTTAAGGCAAGACCTATATTTTCAATGCGTTGGGCTTCATCAATAAACACGATTTTAAATTGCCCCAGAAGTTGGCGTATTTTTTCTGTATTGGCATTTTCGAGTTCTTCTCTTACTAAACTATCATCCCCATTTAAAAATAAATAAGCACCTTCAGTTTTTAATACCTCTCTGATAAGTGTGGTTTTCCCTGTTTGGCGTGGCCCCAGTATTATAATTGCTTTCTTATCCGCAAGTCTTTTTCTTATCTCAGGTGTTATTGTCCTAGTAATCATACAATCAAATTTAATCAAATTTGAATTATATTCACCAAAAGTATATGTTATTCGGTGATCGTATTCACCAAAAGTATATATTATTCGGTGATCATATTCACTAAAAGTATATGTTTATATATTCTTTGGATAATCATAAAACAGTAATTGGCCATAGCCAAAACTAATTTCTGACCACTTTTTTACCTCGAAACTACAGGCAAATACCCCACAAGTAGGGATATTGTAAATATCTGTATTAGCTAATTCGTTCGCAAAGTCAGTAAAACCCGGGTTATGCCCAAATAGCATTAAAGACTGGTGTTCATCTGAAACATTTTGAACTACCTTTAGTAGCGTGTTTTCACCAGCATGATAAATTGATCTATCAGTAGCTATTTTCTTCTTCGGGTAACCAATTTCTTGCGCAATGTTTTTACAAGTAGTCAATGCGCGGTTTGCCGGACTTGAGAGAAGTAAATCCGGAAGTATGCCTTTTTTTCTCAACCTTTTGCCCATTTCTGGGGAATCTCTTTCTCCGCGTTTATTCAATGGGCGTTCAAAATCTGTAAGCTCAGGGTAATCCCAGCTAGACTTTGCATGTCGGACTAAATAGAGTGTTTTCATAACAATGCATTATACAATATTTCAGCAGGATGTAAGGCCTTCCGGTTCACTCCATCTTTTATCTGATGTCTACAGCTAGTGCCAGCTGCGGTAATGAGCACATTTTCTGGCTGATTTCTGATGGTTGGGAATAACACTAACTCCCCGATTTGCATGGAAACATCATAGTGCTCCTTTTCATAACCAAACGAACCTGCCATACCACAACAGCCAGACGGAATTAACTCTACCTTGTAATTCTTGGGCAGCGAAAGTATCTTTTTACTAGGTACCAATGAAGAAAGAGCCTTTTGATGACAATGGCCATGAAGTTTAATGAGACGATCTTCAGTAGTAAACTGCGCTGAACTGATATTTCCTTTTGCCAATTCTTTAGCTAAAAACTCTTCAAACGTATAAACGTTCTTTGCGAGCGATTTGGATTTAGTCACTAATTCTTTGTCTACTAAATTTGGGTACTCGTCTCTAAAAGAGAGGATAGCAGAAGGTTCAATTCCAACCAATGGAACTGCCTCACTAACTAACTCACTAAATAAATGAACCTGCTCGATGGCCAATCTTTTGGCTTCTGTTAACATACCTTTTGAAAGGTACGAACGACCACTTTCCGGGTGATCGATGAGACGCACTTCATATCCAAGTGTATGAAGCAGCTTAACTGTTATAATACCTATTTCAGCATCATTGTAATTGGTAAATTCATCGCAGAATAAATACAAACTACCTTTTTTGTTTTCAATGGCTGGTAGTTTATTAAACTCTCTGTTATACCATTTTCTCAATGTTTTGGTGGCCAGTTTTGGCATGCTCCGTTTGGGATGAAACCCGATTAATGGCTTAATTAGGTTAGACAATGGCGAGTTCATTGCCAATGAATAACCCCATGGCATGATTGAGGCCAGTTTATTCAGTTTAGAGAAATTACCAATCATTTTTGTTCTGAAAGGCACACCATTATTCTGATAGTATTGATGTTGAAACTCGGCCTTTAGTTTACCTACATCAACATTGGATGGGCACTCAGATTTACATCCTTTACACGATAGACATAAGTCCATTACCTCTTTTATTTCGCTGCTATCAAAAGGATTGTTCTTTGTAGAGTTGGTGAGAACTTCTCGAAGAACATTTGCCCGCGCTCTTGTGGTGTCTTTTTCATTTTTAGTGGCCATGTAAGAGGGGCACATCGTACCACCACTTAAATGCGTTTTTCTACAATCTCCAGAACCATTACACTGCTCAGCTGCCCGCAAGTAACCTTGCGTATCTTCAAAGTTTAGAACTGTCTTAAATTGCTTTGTTTCTTGGCCTGGCTTAAACCTCAGGCTTGTATTCATTGAAGGCGTATCAACAATTTTACCCGGATTAAAAATATGATCAGGATCCCATGCCTTTTTTATTGATTTAAGAAGTTCATAATTCTCCTTA
Source organism: Fulvivirga lutea (assembly GCF_017068455.1). Lineage (NCBI taxonomy): Bacteria > Pseudomonadati > Bacteroidota > Cytophagia > Cytophagales > Fulvivirgaceae > Fulvivirga > Fulvivirga lutea. Next base: position 4,016,150 of record NZ_CP070608.1, on the reverse strand, counting down.
CCAATCATAAAAGGAATAAACTCACCGCGCAAACGGCCATCACCATGCTCACCACTTAAAGACCCTTTATACTTTTTTACGAGCGTAGCAATCTCTTCCAACACGGTTCTAAAAAGCCGATTACCTTCTTCAGTTTTAAGATTTAGAATAGGTCTTAAATGAAGTTCGCCCGAGCCTGCATGGGCATAATGCACACAGAAGAGGTTGTATTTTTTTAGCGTTTCATTAAACTCATTAATATATTCCGGCAGGTCATTCACATCAACAGCGGTATCTTCAATTACCGGAGCGGGCTTTGCATCACCGGGCATATTACTTAAAAGTCCTAGCCCTGCTTTTCTGAGCTCCCAAACCTTTTTTATATCATCACCACTCACCACTGGATAATGGTAGCCTAAATTTTCACTTTTGAGATCGCCAATTAAATTTTTACAAGCTTCTTCCAGCTCCTTTTCACTATCTGAAAAAAGCTCAACTACTAATATTGCTTTTGGATCATCCTTAACAAAAAAGCGATTTTCTTTTTGGCTGATGTTATCCTTGGTGCGCTCTAATATGTAATGATCCATCAATTCTGATGCAGATGGATTGTATTTGAGCGCTATCAAATTGCCTTTGAGAGATTCGTAAACAGATTCGAAATGTGCACAAACCAGTGCCTTATGTTTAGGCGGTAAAGGATCGATGTTCAACTTAGCCTCAGTGATAAACGCAAGTGTTCCTTCAGATCCTGCAAGTAGCGTACAGAAATTAAATAGTTCTTTGGTTTCTATAAATGGACAGGTGTCACCCAATAAATCAATAGCATAGCCAGTGTTTCTTCTTTTTATTGACTTTTTTGGATATTCTCTTTCAATCCTTTCTCTATTGGTTTGGTCGGATAATATTGCTTTGATGTTTCGATAGATATCACCCTCTAGTGTTGACAAAGTGCATTTAGCTTCAAACTCTTCTTTAGTAAGCGCCTTTAATTCTATTTCAGACGCATCTGATAGAAGAACCTTCGCTGAAATTAAATGATCTCGTGTGCTACCATATATTACTGAATTGGAGCCACAGGAGTTGTTGCCAATCATACCACCAATCATTGCCCTGTTAGCGGTAGAGGTTTCTGGGCCAAATAAGAAGCCCGAAGGTTTCAAAAACATATTTAGTTCATCGCGAATAACTCCAGGTTGAACGCGCACCCATTTCTCACCTTCGTTCAATTCAACTATTTGGGTAAAGTGTTTTGAGACATCTACAATAATTCCGTTTCCCACAACCTGACCAGCGAGTGAAGTGCCTGCCGTTCTGGGAATTAAAGAAGTATTATTTTCTTTAGCAAAACGTATCAAATGCTTTAAATCAGCTACTGATTTTGGAAATGCAACTGCAGCAGGAATCTCCCGGTAGGCCGAGGCATCCGTAGCATAAATAGTTTTAGATACGTTATCCCAAACTATTTCTCCCTCAAGGCTGTTTCTTAACTGATTTAGACGATTTACATCCATTTTCACATCTATCAAACATGAAAATTAGAATGTTTTTACCGTGGTAGAAAAGAAATGGTTAAGTTTAAATTGATTTTTTAAACTAATTACTAATTACAATGAAACTTAGGTTCATTGCATTTGCATTATTAGCCCTTGTTTTAGCATCATGCGGGGCGGCAAAAAAGGCTCGAATTCGAGAGCAAAAGATTAACACCGTTATTTCTACAGCCAGAAGTTATACCGGCACTCCATATCGGTGGGGCGGCACTTCAAGGTCTGGAATAGATTGTTCAGGACTGCTGTGTAATTCATTTCGGGCGGTGGACTACGAACTTCCAAGAACGTCAGACGCTCAAAGTAAGGTAGGGAAAAAGGTAAAGGAGAAAGACTTGCGACCAGGGGATTTGGTATTTTTCGCCACTGGAAAGCGTAAAAGAAAGATTACACATGTTGGACTGGTTACTTACTCGCGCAAAGGCACGGTAAAGTTCATACACAGCTCAAGTTCATTGGGCGTAGTTGAAAACAGTTTGAGTAGCGATTACTATAAAAAAAGATTTCGAACTGCAAGGCGACCTTTTTAATAATTCAGATTTATTTATATTTGCCAACCTTATGGGGATGTAGCTCAGTTGGCTAGAGCGCTTGACTGGCAGTCAAGAGGTCGTGGGTTCGAGTCCCATCTTCTCCACACAAAAAAAGCACCAGTTTAGGTGCTTTTTTTGTTTATGCGAACTCGGTTTTGATCTATCCTATCAGAGCTGTATCACCGACTTGGAAAACTTCAATTTTATTTTGAGGATAGGCAAATTAAATATCCGCATAAAAACCCTTAGAGCAGTAAATTCTCCCGGCATTCATATAAAATTTATATTCACTGTCATATGACCCTTCAAACAAATTAATTGTTTTGATGATTTCTTTGGTTTCTATGTTGTACACTTCAAAAGTATCTTGACTAGTGACCCAACCAAGTGTGTTTCTATTTAAATCGTAAGTTAAATTTTTGACACTGTGAGATAAGTTTAATGAGTATACTATACTGAGTGAAGTTTTATCAATTTCTTTAAACTCGTTACCACTCAAAACGAAGATTGTACTACCATCTTGATTAAATTCGAATTCCCGAGCAACAAACTCACGAGTATTGATAGGTCTATTATCAATAATATCTTCTATAAAACAGCCTGATGATGACTTTGTAATAATCATATCTCCTTGAGGACTAATTTTAATATATTCTAATTGACCCTCCAATCCGCTTCCATAATTTATTTCACCAGTTTTGATATTCAGAATTGCATGATTAGTTGAACCAGCAATATAAGCTGCATGATCATTGTCTGAAATTGTTAAACCTCCTCTACAACCAAAAACTACTGATTCAATTTCATGCTGATCAATTATTATATCATTATTAGGATTATAAATATGGAAAGTTTTATTGTCACCATATCCGATTATGTTCATGCCGTTTTGGGAGACTGCCAAATGATAAATATCTAAATATTTATCGTTGTGAACGCTATAAAAATCGTTATTAGATTTTAAGTAAAGCACTTCATTAACGCTTGGATAAAATAATTCGTCAAATTCTGAAAAATCTTCACCTGACCTATAATAGAAGAGCTCTTTTCTTTCACATTCATTTTGACCAACTTTAAATGCATGTTCTTGACCGAGCCTTATTTTGGTGACTGAAGAAGTGTCGTTAATGTTTGTGCTTTCGAAGATAGTATTATCATTTTCTGTGAGTTCATACCCTTTAAAATACTTGTAAAAAGGAGACTTATTCCAAATTAGTGTCAATTCATCCCCATCAAGACTTGATTCTATAATTTCCAGTTGATATCTCGAGTCGTAATATTCAGTCACTTCAGTATAATTTGACGTAATAGGTGATCTTATCGATCCTGTTAACACACACTCTCCTCCTACAAAATCTTGAAGCTCATAAGAAGTGATATCTCGATCCTTTATTTCAAGAGTTTCATTGCATTGTTCATATCCATCATATTGAATACTAATATTAATATTATATTTTTCGAAAAAGTGGCGCTCATATTTGTTCCATTCAATTTTTAAGGCTCCATTTTCGACCCTTAATTTTGAAAAATTAATCTTATCAGGAGGTGAATTATCAAAACACAAAGTATACTTTCTTGTCCAAATAAGTTCCTCGAAACCTAACTGGTCGATATAGCTCCCAGTTCCAGTATTTGTGTATGCCTCAATTATAAGCTGCCTACAACCTGTAAAATTATGTGGCGGATCAACGGTTAATGAGCTTTTGGTTTTATTTTTAGAAATATTCTCAAACTCTTGCCTTGCTTCCAGTAGTTTTTCACCACCAAGAGTTGCATTAATTTCTATGTGTTTATAATTCCCCTCAGTAGTAAACTCCAAAATGGTACTTTTTTCAATAAATATTGAATCTTCCTGATCTGTCAATTCAAACTTCGAAATTTCAGTTGTTGGAGTTTTTGATATTACTTCCTTTTCAACTTCATCAAATTCATATTGGCACGAAAAATTAACCAATATCAAAAGTAAAATAATGTATTTATTCTTCATTTCCTGATTTGAAAGTATACGATATGCCAAAACCTAATCTTAAACCGCTCCAATCTGCCTTTATTTGTGATCCGGAATCGGTCACTACCTCAAAATCATCAATCATCAATGGTTCTGTAAAATGTGCAGAGTAACCAACCCGGCTCACAAGTCCAATATGTTTTAAAAGTTTGAAGTCTATCTTTGTTTGCGGATTTATGAAAATATTAGAGGATTTGAATTCAACGCTGGTTTTTTCATATAGTTGAGTATTAGTGTCACTTGGAAGTAACTCATCTATCACTTCTACTTTCGTGATGCAATAACCAACTCTAATTCCTGGACTTATTGATAAAAATCTATTTATTCTCAGCTCTTTTTCTCCAGCGATCCCAAAGTTATTAGATGAAACAGGAATGTCGATTCTATAATGAGCTGAGTAATCCCGTACACCAGATCTAGCTCCTGTATTTGAATGACTATAAAAAAAACCGAAATTTAATTGACTGGTCTTATAGAGTATAGATATATCAATATCCAGTGTAGAAGGGAAATCATCGACTGTTTTAAGGTTTGCCTGACTATTGAGATAATTTCTGAATTGTTTTAGTGAAGACATATTATAGTTTCCGTAAACTACCCCTGGTTGGATAGATATTTGCGAAATTGAAACTAATGGATAGATTAATAATAGGCTTAAGAAGAGAGTTTTCATAAGCTTGTAAAGTTAATAATAATTCTTCCTTAATAAATAAAATTAAATACTAAAATTATCATAATGTTTACACTAAAAAGTCACAATTAAAAACTTAAGCGAGTTGAGGTAGTTGGTTCTAACTAAGAGACTGCCACGTCCTATCGCCCCAGTATTGACTATTAATTAAATCTAAAAGCTCCTTTTTTTGTCTCCCGCTTTACACGAGTTAAATTTCTGCCCATTATTTACTATCTTTTCAATTAAGTAGCTAATTTCAAAGTCAAGAACCAACTAAATCATAATAGGCAACTGTAGATGGCTAAATTAAAAAACATAATCAAGCAGCTTTCTGCCAAAGATTACGAAGCTATTTATACTTCTTTAATTGAAAGTAATGCTGAAAAATCAGCTTATTTACTTCAGGCTATGCGTGAGCGCCAGCTCTCTGATAATAAAATTATGAACGAGCTGGAAGTAAACACAAATGCTTATTATACGCTCCGTTCAAGGTTGAATCAGAAAATTGAGGAGCACCTCCTTCAGCAAATGGAGAGCCCCAGAACTGATATTCTTAAGAAGGTAGCAAACATCAATGAAATCATTTTCACAAAGAAAAAAGCCATTGCCACTGCTACACTTAAGAAGCTCGAAAAGGAATTGTTGGATTATGATCTTTCCAATGAACTTACTGTAGTTTATAAATCATTAAAAAAACTTCATTTACATTCACCGGACTATTTTAACTATTCTCAGCTGTATAACCGCCATGTAGCTTACATGTTGGCTGTGGATAAGGCCGAAGATTTGTTAGCTGAATACTTTAAAAAATATGGTGAATACGCGCTGTCAGGTGATGACACCGATAAGATGGGCTTAGATCTTCTGTTGAAGGAAATGAAGAACGTAGCGGCATTGTATGAGTCTCACAGATTGTATGTATATCAAAGTTGTATCATCATTTTTCATAGGCTTTTTGTGGATCAGGAAGAGTCAATGGATGATGGTGAAGAACCGATAGAAGATATACTCGATAACGTAGCTAAGATATTTAACCAGTATCAGCTAGACTCAATCTATTATCATCTCAATTTGGTTTTTGAGTTTTTAAAACTCGAATACTACAATCATTATAAAGTATATAGAAAAGCAGAACACTTTTACGAAGAAGTAAATGATGCTGCGGATAACTTACTTACCAACTATAACCTATACACGTTTCCGGCCCAGTTTCTTGTAACTAAAATGAATCGTCATTTAAGAATGGGAACCGAGCAGGCTATGTATGAGGAAAATGAAGGTGCTTATCAAGATTTTGAAGTGGATAAATTAGATGCGCCTACTTTCCTGGTGTATACCATGTATAGAGCCATTTCAGCGTATTATGTGGGTAAATATGAAGAATCAAGTAAGTGGATCAACAACCTGTTAAACGAGGTAAGTCTAAAGAAATACCCCTATATCCAATTGGAGATTAAACTAGTGCTTGCAGTACAATATTGTATGCTTCACGATTTTGAGTTGTTTAACCAACTGATCAACAGTATTCAGCGTCAGATACGACTATTAGGCAAAGAAAACTGTGAGCACATCATCTTATTTACCAAAATTCTGAAAACAGCGATAAGCGATGTGAAGAAGAATAAGATTGATAAGCTGAACAGTATGGTAGAGAAAATAGGAGAGGTGAAGACTCCATTCTTTTCGCCTTCACTACTTATCAAATTCAAGGGCGACTTTGTCGAGAGAATTGCTAATAAAGTAATTGTTTAAATATCCAGTTTTTCCAGATTCTCCTGCGATAGCGGCTTGTTAATATACTTCTTAACGTAAGAGTATTTCTTCGATTTATTTACGTCCTGTGGGTTGATGGAAGAGGTGAGCATCACAATCTTACACTTGCTTCGGGTTTGGTCAGAAAGTTTTTCAAACTCATCTAAAAATTGAAAACCGTCCATCAGAGGCATATCAATATCAAGAAAAATCACTTCTGGTAACACACTCATTGAAACCTCGGGCAGCTTACTGATATTTTTAAGAAATTCAATGGCGCTTTTGGCACCTGTATGCGTGTAAATATGCTCTGCAATGTCCGAAGCTTCGATCATTTTTTGATTAATGAGATTATCGATCTCATTATCATCTATTAGCATTACTGAGTGAAATTTTTTAGACATACTTTTTCAATTGAATTCTCCACTAAATATAATTCTAATTAGGCGATTACAAAAAAGAAAGGGATACTATCTTCATAGTACCCCTTTATCCTTTTATTCTTCATAATCTATTACAGATCGAACTTAATTCCTTGCGCTAATGGCAGGTCTTTTCCATAATTGATCGTATTGGTTTGTCTACGCATATACACTTTCCACGCATCTGATCCAGACTCGCGTCCACCACCAGTTTCTTTTTCACCACCAAATGCACCACCAATTTCAGCACCTGATGTTCCGATGTTTACATTGGCTATTCCACAGTCAGAGCCTGCGTGAGATAAGAAGCTCTCAGCTTCGCGCATATTGGTTGTCATAATAGCTGAAGATAAACCTTGCACCACACCGTTTTGAATTTCAATGGCCTCATCGATTGTGCTGTATTTCATTAAGTACAGAATGGGAGCAAATGTCTCATGCTGTACGATTTGCAAATCGTTAGAAGCTTCTGCAATTACTGGTTTTACATAGCAACCTGACTCATAGCCTTCGCCAGTTAGCACACCACCTTCTACTAAAATAGATCCGCCCTGTTTCTTAATTTCTTCAATGGCATGCTCATACATTTTAACAGCATCCTTATCGATAAGTGGGCCTACATGGTTCTTTTCATCCAATGGATTACCGATTCTTAACTGTCCGTAAGCGTTGGTTAATTTATTTTTAACTTCTTCAAATTTACTTTCGTGGATGATCAATCTTCTGGTAGAAGTACATCTCTGACCACACGTACCAACAGCACCAAATAATGCTCCGGTGATAGCTACATCTAAATCAGCATTTTCTGTGATGATGATTGCATTATTGCCACCAAGCTCTAGTAAAGCTCTTCCTAAACGAGCACCTACGGCTGCGCCTACTTTCTTACCCATTCTTGTTGAGCCAGTAGCTGATACCAAAGGAACTCTTTTGTCATTTGACATGAGTTCGCCTATTTGATAATCGCCATTTACTATGCATGAAACGCCTTCTGGCACATCATTCTTAGCAAATACTTTGTTAATGATATTTTGACAAGCGATACTACACAATGGAGTTTTTTCAGAGGGCTTCCAGATACAAACATCACCACAAACCCAGGCCAGCATCGTATTCCAAGACCATACGGCTACAGGGAAATTGAATGCTGAGATTATACCCACGATTCCTAATGGGTGATATTGCTCATACATTCTATGGCTTGGTCTTTCAGAGTGCATGGTAAGTCCGTGAAGCTGACGGGATAAACCCACAGCAAAATCACAGATGTCTATCATTTCCTGAACTTCTCCTAAGCCTTCCTGATACGATTTACCCATTTCATAGGAAACTAACTTTCCTAATGGCTCTTTATATTTTCTTAATTCTTCACCAATCTGGCGAACTACTTCACCTCTCTTTGGTGCAGGTATTAACCTCCATGATTTAAACGCCTCGGCTGCTTTACTTACAACTTCTTCGTATTGTTCAGGAGTAGTTGCCACTACTTTTCCGATCAATGCACCATCAACAGGAGAGTAAGAGGCAATCTCTTCTCCTTTATTTGCCAACCAGTTTGACCCGGTGGATGTACCTGAATTAATGTCTTTTATTTCTAGGGCCTTTAGGGCTTCAGCAATACCAAATTTGTTACTCATAATTACGTTAATTTATCAGGCTGCAAAGCTATAAAATTTAACTTAAGGAGGCAGTCTATAGGAAATAAAAAAGGAGGCTATTGCCTCCTTTCAATCGTTTGTATCATAACTTTTACCAATCTACACCTAAAACTCCCGGGTCGCCAGTGGGTGTAATACCTTCTACAAGAATTCCACCTTTCTTATTTTCTAATACCAAGTGTAAGTCGGCCAAATCAACAATATCTACTTTGTCAATTTTAGTGATGATGAATCCTTCTTTTAATCCTGACTCTTTCCATTTACCGTCATTCACTTCGGTGGCTTTCACGCCTCCATTAAGCTGTAACGAGGCCATTTCATCATTATTTAATTCTTCAAATACTGCACCCCCTAATTCAGGGTTATAGGTTTTGGAAATCAGGTCGGTAGTACCGGAAGTATTTCTAAGAATAGCTTTCACGCTTTTACGTTCCCCTCCTCGTATGTAGGTAACTTTTACTTCATCACCCGGACGATTACGAGCTACTAATTCCTGTAATTCAGAGACATTAGTAACCTCCATTTCATTGATGCCTACGATCACATCGCCTTGTTCTATTCCTGCCTCTTCAGCAGAGCTGTTTTCATTAACATAACTTACAAAAACGCCATTAACAACGTCCAGGCCTCTGGCTTCAGCTAAACGGGCCGTTACATCACCAATTCGGATTCCTAATAACCCTCTTTGCACTTCTCCATACTCCAGAAGGTCGTCCATTACTTTTTTAACCAGAGTTACTGGTACAGCAAACGAATAACCGGCATAACTACCATTAGGTGTTGCAATGGCAGTATTAATCCCCACTAACTCTCCCTTTAAGTTTACTAGAGCACCACCACTATTACCTGGGTTTACTGCAGCATCGGTTTGTATAAATGACTCAATTTGTAAATTATTTCTATCTCTAAGTATTCCTATATTCCTGGCTTTAGCACTTACAATACCCGCAGTAACTGTAGAATTTAAATCAAAAGGATTGCCTACGGCTAATACCCATTCTCCTGTTTTAATATTATCTGAATTGCCGTAGCTTAAATACGGCAGGTTAGTTTCTTCAATTTTAATTAAGGCAAGATCAGTAGTTGGGTCTTTACCCACTAGCTTCCCAAAATAGCTTCTGTTATCCTGAAGAACCACTTCAATTTCACTGGCATCATCTATAACGTGGTTATTGGTAACAATAAAACCATCATCAGTTAAAATAACACCTGAACCTGAAGACTGTGCAGGTCCACGAAAAAAACCTTCTAATGCATTAAAGCTGCTAGCTCCACCACTATATACCGATCTGATATGTACCACAGACTGTGTAACCTTATTGGCTGCCGAAACGAAATTAAGCCCTTGAGGTATTGCGAAGGCAGTATCAGAATAGCTAACATTGCTAACTAATTGGTCCTGACGGTTTGAGATGGACGAGTAATTATAGCTCTGATTGTTTTGAACATAGGTCAATACAATGGCTGCGGATAGCATAGCGCCAATCATACTTGAAGCCAATACGATTATAAAAAGAGATCTTGAATTCATAAATCAATCGTTTAACTATAATTCAACGCATTATTTTAAATTGTGTTGAGTATAATTTGATCTTATTCCTTTTCCTCTAACAATTTCTTCAGCTCAAGCATTTCATCTCGTAGTCTGGCAGCTTCCATAAAGTTTAATTCTTTAGCAGCTTTTTCCATCGATTTTTGGGTGTTGGCTATCATTTTCTCTAAGCCTTTTTTATCCATGTATGAAACGACCGGATCTGCGGCAATGGATTGTTCCTCTTCGATATAATATTTGGCTGAAGAGGCCTTTCTATCGGCAACCTTCGTTTGTTTTAGAATTGCATCTTTTGAACGAATGATAGTAGTAGGAGTAATGCCATGTTTTTCATTATAAGCAATCTGCAAGCTTCTTCTTCTATTGGTCTCATCAATAGCCTGCTGCATTGAACCAGTTACTTTATCAGCATACATAATTACACGACCGTTGGAGTTACGTGCTGCTCTACCTATTGTTTGAATTAACGAACGCTCATTTCTTAAAAATCCTTCTTTATCGGCATCAATAATGGCAACCAGAGAAACCTCTGGTAAATCAAGTCCTTCCCTTAGCAGGTTAACGCCCACCAACACATCAAATACTCCCAATCTTAATTCGCGTAAAATTTCAACTCTATCCAGCGTATCTACTTCGCTGTGAATGTATCGACATTTTATATTTACTCGTTCAAGATACTTAGTGAGCTCTTCAGCCATTCTCTTTGTAAGTGTGGTTATAAGAACGCGTTCTTCTTTCTTCACTCGCTCATCAATCTCCTCCAGTAAATCATCAATTTGATTGGTGCTTGGCCGCACATCAATCTCAGGGTCTAGAAGGCCAGTAGGGCGTATGACCTGCTCTACGATGATCCCTTCTGATTTTCGTAATTCATACTCAGCAGGAGTTGCACTCACATAAATGGTTTGATTCAATAGCCCTTCGAACTCATTAAAAGTAAGTGGCCGATTATCAAGTGCTGATGGAAGTCTAAACCCATAATCAACTAAATTTACTTTTCTTGAACGGTCGCCACCCCACATTGCTCGTACCTGTGGAATGGTCACATGGCTTTCATCAATGATCATTAAATAATCATCCGGAAAATAATCAAGCAAGCAGAAAGGGCGAGCACCTGCTTGTCGTCTGTCAAAATATCTGGAGTAATTCTCAACTCCTGAGCAATATCCAAGCTCACGCATCATCTCAATGTCAAATTCAGTACGCTCTTTTAAGCGCTTGGCTTCAAGATGCCGCTGTTCAGATTCAAAGTAATTTACCTGCTCCACCATGTCATCCTGAATTTCATGGATGGCAGTGTGTAGTAATTCTTTGCCTGTTACAAATAAGTTTGCTGGAAAGACTGTTACAGCGGTTTCATCACTGATTTTCTTTCCTGACTGCGGGTCAATTTGTTGAATGGATTCAATATCATCACCCCAAAAAATGACACGGTAAGCAAAGTCTCCATAGGCAACGAAGATGTCCACAGTATCTCCCTTCACACGAAATGTACCTCTTTTAAATTCACCTTCTGTTCGGCTGTAAAGAATGTCAACAAGAGCGAATAATAATTTATTACGAGCGATGGTTTCTCCTACGCGCAGTTTTACTATGTTTTTCCCAAATTCTTCCGGGTTACCTATACCGTAAATACAAGAAACTGAGGCAACTACTATTATATCTCTTCTGCCTGTAAGCAATGATGAGGTAGCACTTAACCGTAGCTTTTCTATTTCATCATTAATAGAAAGATCTTTTTCTATATACAATCCTGAATTTGGTATAAATGCCTCTGGTTGGTAATAGTCATAGTAGGAAATGAAATATTCAACCGCATTTTCCGGGAAGAAGTTTTTAAACTCTCCATACAGCTGAGCCGCCAGGGTTTTATTATGACTTAATATTAAAGTAGGCTTACCTGTTTTGGCAATTACATTGGCCATGGTAAAGGTTTTTCCCGTACCAGTTGCACCTAATAATGTTTGATTTAACTCGCCTTCTTCAATACCTTTAACAAGTTCTTTTATGGCTTTTGGTTGATCACCTGTTGGCTCATATTCACTTGTAAGTTTAAATTCCATGCTTTATTTATTCCAGATTTTCCAAGATTCCTCTGCTTGTAAATGTAACATTTCGAGGCCGTTTTTGATAGAAGCTCCTTTTGATTTTCCTTTAGCTAAAAAGAGTGTTTCTTCTGGATTGTAAACGAGGTCGTAGAGGTAATGTTCAGATGTAATTTGATTATAATCTAAGTCCGGACAATTATCAATTTCAGGTGCCATACCTAAGGGAGTTGTATTGATAATTAGCTTGGTTTTGTGAATTAACTCATTCACATATTCATATGATATCTGCGATTCACTGGGATTTCTGGATACTAGTTGATAGTCAATTCCTAAATCTTTTAATGAACACTCAACGGCTTTTGATGCACCTCCGGTACCCAAGACCAGTGCAGTATTTCTGAATGGTTGCGGTAGCCATTGTTCTAATGATTTCTTAAAACCTAAATAGTCAGAATTAAATCCTATTTTTCTACCTTTCTCAAGCTTGATCACATTAACTGCCCCTACTTTTTGTGCAGTATCATCCAACTGATTTAAATAAGGGAGAACACTTTGCTTGTAAGGTACGGTAACATTTAAACCCTTTAGTTCGCTAAGCTTAAATATTTTTTCGACTTCCGAAATGGTACTTAATTCAAAAAGATCGTATTGATGATCTTTTAATCCGAGCTCTTGAAATTTTTGAGTGAAGTATTTTTGGGAGAAGGAGTGTGAGAGCGTTTTTCCGATGAGGCCAAACCTTGTCATATCAGTTTACAATCTTACGATGTGCAATCTTTTCAATTACTACTACTATTAGGATACCCAGAGCCATAAAAAGAATTGCTTGTAAAACCATTGGATATTCACCAGTTGATCTTAAAAACTCCCCTGGCAAAACATTTTTTGTAATGGTAGCAACTTGGTGTCCTTCACTATTGATTCTGAAAGCTAAAGCAATTTTCCATGGCCACACTTTGTTTAGTGAGCCAATCATAAAGCCTGAAAGTAGCGCAACGGCCAGATCATGATAGTTTTTTAACAACCAGGAAACTGCTCTGGCGAATGACAAAAGGCCAACGATACAACCAAGCGCAAAAACACCTATCACTAATAAATCTCGTTCCGTTACCGCCTGAATGATAAACTCGTATTTTCCTAATATCAATAAGATAAATGCACCCGAAATGCCCGGAAGTATCATTGCACAGATGGCAATGCAGCCAGAAAGAAAAATAAACCAATATGCCTCAGTTGTTTCTGCCGGGGATGTTATGGTTATCCAATAGGCTATTGCTACGCCAACCAGCATGGAGGCAATAACACTCACATTCCATTTCTTGATCTCTCTTAAAACCAAAAGTGATGAAACAACAATAAGGCCAAAAAAGAATGACCATATTGAAATAGCCTCATTTTCAAGTAGGTACTTGAGTATTTTAGCTAGTGATAATAAACTGGTGAGTACACCTAAAAAAAGTGGGAGTAAAAATTTGCCATTAACGGACTTCCAAAAATCAGCTAATTTGAATTTGAAAAGCAGGCCCAATGATTCTCCATTGATGGATTTTATTGAGTCTAAAAGCTCAGTGTAAATTCCTGTGATAAACGCAATGGTTCCACCAGAAACTCCCGGAACAACATCGGCACCACCCATTGCCATGCCTTTGAGGTAAGTCAATAGCTGTGTCTTAAATTTACTCACTGCGAAAAGGGCTAATTATCTTTTGTCATTTTTAAGAAGTGACTGAATGTATCGCCTCTTAATCCTAAACGGATAGTTTCTAATGGAATAACCTCATTAGGAGCAATATTGCCCATGTTTACATTGCAACCTAAAAGCTTTATAAACCAAACCTGCTGTGCTTTTTGTGGGGCTTCCCAGATAATTTTTTCGAAAGGAATTTTCGTTAATATTTCCTGAACCAGACCTGATCTTACTTCACCGGAGGATCTAAATAGACCAACATTACCACCTTCGCGAGCTTCGCCAATAACTTTCCACGCTCCGGCATCTAATTCAGCTTGCATTAAACTTATCCACTGATAAGGAGGAATGATTTTCTCTTCATCTTTAGAACCAACCTCTGATAATACAGTTACTTGTTCAGAAAGTTTGCTGATGTAATCGCATTTTTTATCGTGATCTAATTCAATTGATCCGTCAGATACTTCAGCGTAAGACAGGTCGTACTTATCCAGTACTTTTCTGTAATCGTCAAATTGATTTCTTACAATGAATGCCTCGAACAAAGTGCCGCCAAAGTAAACAGGAATACCTGCATCCTTATAAAGCTTAATTTTATCTTTCAAATTAGGCGTCACGTACGAAGTAGCCCAACCAAATTTTACTATGTCTACATAGTCGCCACTTACCTCTATAAAATCTTCAACTTCTCTTAAGCTAAGGCCTTTATCCATGGCCATAGTAAATCCGAACTGCCTGGGCTTCTTGGTGCGCTCAGGTATATTGTTCAAAGTATAATTCATTAGGAATTGTCTTTTCTAAATTGGTCAATTATTTTGTACAGTGCCTTCTGAGTTTCTAACTGTGGAAAGAAATCAAAGAGCACCACATGATTTTCGAAGTCCAAAATTAGTGCATTTTCTAAATAATTAAAGGCTTCTTTGTATTTGCCTGCTGCAATAAGGTATGCAGTAATTCTATAGAAGTAGTCAGACTCGTCAGGAAGTTCTTCTAAGCCATTGATTATCAGGTCAATAGCTTTGTCATATTCTCCCTGATCGTAATAAATATATGACCAGTTTAACCAAATTTCTTTATCCTCAGGGCTGAGCATACTCGCTTCTTCATAGGCATCTATGCTCGAAACAATATTTCCAATGTTGAATTCAGCTTTAGCAACAGCTTTCCAATAAGACGAGTTCTCATAATCAAGCTTTAGTGCCTTATTATAAAAATGCAGTGATTGATACCACTTTTGTTGCATTTCAAGGCAGTGGCCAGCACCAAACCATGCTTCGCCATAAAGGTTATCCAGTTTAGTTGCTTTTTGGAAATATTTAAGTCCTAGTTCGTATTGCTCAAGGTTTTCATATGCTTTTGCCATTTGGCAATATACCTCAGCACTTGGTCCCTCAATGTCGATAGTTGATTTATAAGAATCTAAGGCCTTTGTGAACTTCTCAGTCTGCATATAGGTATTACCCATATTGTAATAGGCAGAGGAGAAGTTTTCCTCGATTGCAATGGCAAATTCATATGCAGAAAGTGCCTCTTCATACCGGCCCAGCTTGTTATAAACTATACCAAGATTATACCACGCAGCTTGTGAATAGGGATCTGCATCGATAAACTTTTTATAATAGTCGATACTGCTTTCTAATTCCCCACAAACATCTAAACAATAAGCCAGTTCATAAAGAGCACCGTCATGGTAGATGTTCTCTTCTATTGCGTTTTTATAAGCTTCAATGGCCTCGTCATAGTTTTCAAGGCTTTGGTGTGCTAAGCCCAAGCTGTAATAGGCTTCATCTTTCTCTTCCGAAAACGTTAAAGCACTTTCATAATTTTCAATCGCATCCTCATACTTACCTAAAAGCGATAGGATAGAACCCTTCATCAGGAATATTTCTCCGTCATTCGGTTGATACGATTGTGCCGTTTCTAATAATTCAAGAGCTTCATCATATCGCTCTAAATTCGATAGAATTTGAGATTTTGTAATCAGTAATTCAATAGAATAGGGGTATTGTTCTTGTGCGATACCTACAGCAGCAAGCGCCTGATTATACCTGCCATGATCCTGATAGTAATTGATTATATGCTCAAAATTGTCTAGCTCAAAGAAGTGAGACGCTATATTTTTTTGATATTCCTCAAAGCGCTTTACGAGTTCATCTTCTTCTTTCTTTTTCTTGAAATTTTTAGCCATTAAGAAAGTTTGAAAGTTTAATCAATTTAACGAAAAATTTCCTTTAATGAGATAGTAACTGTAGGAAATTCTCTAATTATTTTTATTCTTGATTTGGTTGCAAGTCCAATCAAGTGTGTCAGCTAATGGTGCAAAGGTATAGTTTAATTCTTGCTTTACTTTTTCATTAGAAAAGTAAATTTCGCTTTTACTCATTTGAGCCGTTTCTTTCGTAATTAATGGCTTGTTGCCACTAAAAAAGCATTTAACTCTTTCTAGCAGAAGACCTACTTTCACCAAAAGGTCATTGGATTTTATAGAAGGAGGCTTTTTATTTAAACGCTTCGCTATTTCTTCGAAAAGGGTTTTGTACTTCACTAAACCGCCATTAAGAATATAACGTTCATTCGTTTTTCTTTGATTCAGTAGTTTGCCAATTACATTCAGCACATCTCTTATATCAACATAATTTATTGATCCAGTTGGGTAGAATTTGTTTTCATCTAAAATGTAATTAAATAACTGGCCACTACTTCTGGTAAGATCATCAGAAGAAATTATCACAGATGGATTTATAATTACAGCATTCATTCCCTCTTCAATCCCTCGCCAAACTTCCAACTCAGCTAAATACTTGCTCTTCGCATAATTACTATTCAAATTACTATGTTGCCATGTATCGTTTTCGGTGACTGTGCCAGCCATAGCCATTCTTCCTATTGCTGCAACAGAACTGACATGAACGAAATAGTTGATACCTTTTCTAAGCGCTAAGTTCACCATATTGGAAGTGCCATTGACATTAACAGTTTCCATTAATTCTTTATCAGACTTGTGGAAAGAAACCACTGCAGCACAATGAATAATCGTATCTACCTCATTCAAACGCTCCTCAAACTCTTCAGGAAATAAAATATCTCCATAGCAAATGGTTATGTTGTCCCTAATTTTCTCGAGAAGTGATAAATCACTATTTTTTCTTACCAGAGCTAATACCTGCTGCTTATTTTCAACAAGCATGTTACATATTTTGCTACCCAAAAGTCCGTTTGCTCCAGTTACAAATATCATATGCTTTGATTTAGCAATGGGAGGTCTAACAATTTAGTATAATATTTCGAGGATTTAGCAGTGGCTAAGGTGTCGAAATGGAGTTGATTATGGCAATCTGAACCAGCAAAGTGAATGAGTTGCTCGTCTATTAATTTTTGCGCAAACTTCTTAACCTGCTTGGAATAATAACCACTCAATGAATTTATATTAAGCTGAAAAAGAACCTGTCTATCGATCAACTTTTGAAGTAAATCAGAATCATTATGTAAGTAGTTGTACCTTTCTGGGTGCGCCATTACAGGATTTAAACCTCTTGATTTTGCTTTAAAGATGAATTCGGCCAAATAAAATGGTTCATTCATAAATGAAGTCTCAAACAACAAATAATTGGCACCAAAAGTCAAAAATTGAGCGCTAGGATCGTTCATTCGATCGTTCAAGTGATCATCTAAATAATATTCAGCGGCCAACTTCAACGTAATATCAATATTTTCTTGAGCAATTCTGCTTTTTACATCTTCATGTATTTTTATCAGATCTTCTTCCTTATTGTTGTAGAAGTCGTGCATGATGTGCGGGGTAGTAATTACCTTTTTATAACCTGCATCAGAAAATCTACGAATTAGCTCGATGGATTCCTCCATAGACTGCACACCATCATCTACCCCGGGAATCAAATGAGAATGGAGGTCAGTGGTTAAATCTTGAAGGGGCTTATCTGACTTTTTTCTAAAGAAGTTAAACACTACTTTTTAAAGAGTTTATTTAGTACAGATTGAGATTTTGGATTTGAATTATCATAATACCCGTACCCATAGCCATAGTTATTAGATCTTAGCTGTGGCAGGGCATTAAGTATAACAGCGATATTTTTGAATTGGTTTACAGATACTAGTCTGTTCAGTGTTTTTAAGAAGTTTCGTTTTGAATAATTAGCGCGAACTACATACATAGCCAAGTCAGCCTTCTTCATTGCCAAAATACCATCCGTTACCAGACCCACAGGTGGCGTGTCTAAAATAATCACGTCATAGGTGAGTTTAAGTTTATTGAGTAAGTCATCAAATTCTCCATTTAAAAGAAGTTCCGATGGATTAGGAGGCGTTGGCCCTGCATTGATGTAATGCAAATTATCTATTCTTGATTTGATGACGCACTCGTCTATGGTATTGTTTCCAATGAGGATTGTGCTTACACCAATATTCGGGTTGCCATCACCAAATGACAGGTGTACCCGAGGTTTTCTCATATCCAAATCAAGCACTAAAACCTTTTTCTTAGACATGGCTATAATAGCTCCAAGATTAACAGCTGTAAATGTTTTTCCTTCGCCACCAATGGTTGAGGTTATAGAGATCACTCGCTGCTGTTTTTTGCTCACCATGAAGTCAATGTTGGTTCGAATAGAACGTAATGATTCACTTATGGCTGATTTAGGGCGCTCGTCCACCATAATTATGGACTGTTGCATTTTGGATTTTTCCTCTGGAATGGAGCCAAGGATAGGAGCATCGGTTAATCTCTCCAATTCTCCTGGTGTGGATATTTTGTTATGAAGTAAGTACCTGATGCCTACGAAAAAGAAGGCAAACACTAAGCCGGCTACAAATCCGATTCCATGTATGATTAGCTTATCCGGTGAAATTGGTTTAGTAGGCAAAGTGGCTGCACTTAGTATCTTAAACTTAGTTGTAGTGCCTGCCTGAGCAATTTGGTACTCAGCCTTGTTTTGCATTAATGATAGATAGAACTCTTCGTAAAGTTTGAAAAAACGTTGTTTTTTATTGAATTCTGTGCTTTTGCCCGGTAACTCAACAAAGTTTCTTTGTAATTGTGCTTTTTGTTTTTCTAGCTCTTTCGTCCGGTTCTCATAGTCAGTGATTAGCTTGGAAACCTGTTTTTTAAGTGTAGCACGCAGATTCTGAATTTCTTTTTCTTTTCTGGTTAAAGCAAAAGTGGATTCTGTATAACTTAATTTTAGACTTTCATACTCAGCTATAAGTTCTGTTAACTGGTTGAGCATGGCGGTAACTTCTTTTGAAAATCCATAACCAGCTAAAAGTGTAACATCTGATTCATTACTTTCTATGGTGGTTAAAAGTCCTTGTGCATTATTAATCTTTTTTGAAAGTTCATATCTCTGTGAATCAATCCTATTAATATAATTGATTGTATTTTCTAAATCAGCATCGAGATCATTCGTACGGTTGTCAATGGTAAAGTTTTCAAAATAGCTTTCAAAACCTTCTAATTGACGTTCTATGCTGGCAAGCTCACCATTCAACCAATTGATTTTTTGCTTGTTTTCAAGGTTCTTTTCTTCGTTGGTATATTTCAGATAAATACTATCTACAGCGTTAACAATATCTCTTGCCTTTGATGCATTATGATCCTGAAAACTAATTTTAATTGTATTTGCATTTAGATTAAGAGGAACTACCGAAAGGTTGTCTTCAATGTATGCAATAAGTGCCGATCGACTATTTATAATAAAGTAATGATAACGCTCATTATTGGATAGGAAATAAGGCGTTTTATTAATGATCAGATTGGCATTATTAGTGTTAATAACCTGACCAAACTGATAAACCTTATTACTATTTTCTTCAGGAGTAGAAAGTTTGAAAGAATTAGAATCGATTATTTCAATGCGTATTTTCTTGTCATAAATGCTTTCATTAATAACTTCAAAATCTACTTTAAAAGGGGAGGTCTTATATTTTTCATCATCAAGCAAATCTCCTTCAGTAAAATAAAAAGCATCTAAATTAAAGTCATCAATAACTTTATTGAAGAAGAGTTTTGACTTTATAAGTTCAATTTCACCAGAGATAATATTAAGATTCTGGTTTTCACCAATAGTGGTAAGACCTAGTTCCGTGGCATTCGTCTCAACATCTAACTTTAATTCAGAGGAAGATTCGAATAAAGGCTTAGTATATCTAACAACAAGGTAGGCAGATACATTGGTAAGTAGAAAAATTAAAATAATCCAGCCCCAACTTTTTCTGAGTACAGAAATAGCCTTGTCTAAATCAATTCCTTCAAACTCTTCTTTATTACCTGCTTCCACTTTAATTGATACTTATTAAAACAGCTATTAATGAAATTAAACTTGTTGCTACTGATAGAATAGGACCATTATCGCGCATAAACTCTGTAAATGGTCTCCTTATAGGCTCAATATATATAACATCGCCTGGTTCCACTAAAATGTTCCCATTTTGAAATCCTTCAATTGTCGTTAGGTCTATAAGCAATACTTCACTGCCTCTTACTACTTTTAAATTATGAGCTTTGGAGTTATTTGTAATTCCTTGTGATAATGCAAGCACTTCTGCCAAAGTGGTTTTTTCATTTTCTAATGGCACTACCTGACCTTCAGAAGCTCCTAAAACTATTACTCGCTTATTTAGAATTCTAAGTTTTACAAAAGGATGGTGGTAATAAGTCTCAAACTTCATTTGAAGAAACTCCTCAGCACTATTTACGCTTTTACCTTCAAGATATACGTCACCAACCATTGGTAGTTTTACTGAACCGTCATTTCTAACAAGGTATTTGAGCTTAGGTCGAAGTTTCTCTGCATTCAAATTATCGCTAACTAATTCATAGTCAGGATCAATTACTTTTTCCCCGTATTTTGTAAAAACTTCTAGCTCCAGATAATCTCCAATCTCAATAATTCTGTTGCTATCCGATGAAGACAACTTGTTAACAAAGTCAGAGCTATTATCAGATTTTAATAATATATTCTGCTTATATGAACCACAACTGCTGCTTAGAACAATAATGGTAGGTATAATTATGAACAGAAAAAGCCGCATGTAATAGTTAAGAGATTGCTAAAAATTAGGTTTTAGCAATTATACGCATCACTGCGCTAAAAAGAAGGTGATCAATTGAAAACTTTAAGAGACCAGGGATTTGATTGTTTTCAAATATTTATCAATTACAATTTTCTCACTGTATTCTTGCTCCACTTTTGTACGGCCATTTTTACCAAAAGAAGATAATTCCGACTGATCTTTTGAGAACATTTCTCTCATCTTTAAAGCCAGGTCATTGGAGTCTTTTACCTTACATAGTAGTCCATTGTAATTATGAGTAACTACATCTTTGCAGCCTGGAACATTTGTAGTTACAATTGGTTTGCAAGAACTGGCAGCCTCTAAAAGTGATTTAGGAGTACCTTCTCGGTAAGAAGGTAGCACAACGCAATCAGCATTGTTTATAAATTCTCTTACATCATCTGTCGTGCCAAGGTATTCTACAGTATTACTACTGATCCATTCTTCCACAATTTCGTTTTTAATACCTCTTTTGTGCTCAGGATCTTTAGGGCCTAAAAGTTGAAATCTTGCATCCAGACCTTCAGATTTTAGGATTTTAATTGCATTAATATATTCAAGAATTCCTTTATCATGGATTAATCGAGAGATAAGTAAGAATGTAAAAGGTCCACTCTTTTTATTTCCCGATGCTTTAAACTTTTCTAAATCAATACCGGACCCGGGAAGGATATCACTTATGCCTTCTTTAACAAGACCATTTTTAATAAATAATCTCTTATCGTAATTATTTTGGAAGAATACCTTTCTTGGGAATTTGAAAGATATCTTGTACATCCATGAAGCAACCTTTGAAACGAAATTCTTTTTCAAGAATACTGTTCCCAAGCCACACACATTATTTACGGCAGGAATATTCAGCCATTTTGCTGCCATAGTGCCATAAATGTTAGGCTTTATAGTATAATGTAAAACTACATCAGGTTTTACTTTGCGATAGATCTTAACCAGCTCAAATATTAGCCCTATATCTTTTATTACGTTCGCCCCGCGACTGTCTAACTTTACTTCTTCATAATCACAACCTGCATCAATGAGCCTTGAAGTATATTCATCTTTAGGAGCGATGACAGTAACTTTGTAGTTTTGCTCTTGAAGGGCTTTAATAAGGCCCATTCTAAAATTGTAAACGTTCCAGGAAGTATTTAATACAATAGCAATATTCATAAATGCCGGTTCAATCAGGTTCAAATGGCATCAGCGCACCTTCTAAGAGAAGCGTATATTTGCCAACTATACAACAAGTGAATGTTCAAAGGTATCGAAAAGTAACCGATCTAGTATAAATTTTGTGTTAAATATTACATGCACATACGACAGAAAAGGTAGCAATATATGAAGAGTAAGAAAGTAAAGCATAATGAGATGGAAAGGGCAGTATTGGTTTCTGTTAATGAAAAACAATCATTAGATGAAATTGTAGACGAGCATCTTTCTGAGCTGGCTTTTTTAGCGCAAACTGCTGGGATAGAGACCGTTGAAATATTTAAACAAAAGTTAGAAAAGCCTGATATAAGAACATTTGTTGGCAAAGGAAAACTTGAAGAAATAATAGCCTTTACAAAATCTAATGATATTCAAGTGCTAATTTTTGATGATGATCTTACACCCTCTCAGCTAAGAAATCTTGAGCGAGATGTTAAGTTGAAGATCTATGATCGAAGCTTATTGATACTGGATATCTTCCTGCAACGAGCACAAACGGCACAGGCTAAAACGCAGGTGGAATTGGCGAGATATCAATATTTACTGCCGCGATTAACAAGAATGTGGACTCACCTGGAAAGACAGCGCGGGGGTACCGGAACACGAGGTGGAGCTGGTGAAAAGGAAATTGAAACAGATAGAAGGATTCTCAGAAATCAAATCAACGTTTTAAAAGGAAGGCTTGAGAAAATAGAGAAACAAAATGCCGTTCAGCGTAAATCGCGGGGTACAATTGTTCGGGTGGCATTAGTTGGTTATACAAATGTTGGTAAATCAACACTTATGACTTTACTATCAAAAAGTAATGTAAAGGCAGAGGACAAACTATTTGCTACGGTAGATGCCACTGTTAGGAAGGTGGTATTCAATACAATACCATTTCTTTTGTCTGACACCGTTGGTTTTATTCGAAAACTGCCGCACCATTTAATTGAGTCTTTTAAGTCAACATTGGCAGAAGTGAAAGAAGCTGATATTTTGTTGCATGTGGTAGATGTTGCTCATCCAGCCCATGAAGATCACATTGAAGTGGTAAAAGAAACATTGAAAGACATAGGGGCAGATGATAAACCAACCATTTATGTGTTTAACAAGGTAGACTTACTGGAACCTTCTGAAGAAGGGGATTCACCTATTGAATCAATGAAGCAATACCATAAGCATCGGAAAAGTGCTTCCGATGATATTGTTTTTGTGTCAGCGGAAAAGAAAATCAATATTGCTGAGTTAAGAGATGCTATTTATGAAAAGGTGAGAAAAAAGCATTTGACTATTTTCCCTAATTATTTAAAAGATCAAACCTATTATTAGTGATTTGGTAAAAAGCAGTAATCCGCTATTTTTGAATTTTTAATACTTCAGGCCCCGTAGTTCAATGGATAGAATAAGAGTTTCCTAAACTCCAGATACAGGTTCGATTCCTGTCGGGGCTACTAACTTGGATATTGCTAATTTCTGGCTGCAATCCTCTCTTAAATTTGACAAACCGATGGTGACTCATGGTTATTTCCTGAGTACACTCATTACCATTACCTATGGGACATCTGAATAATCGCTAAAATTCACTTCACTAATGGATTATGATGGCGATGGACAAGAGGATGATTTTTTTAGGGAGTTTCTCTACGCACAAATAAAAATCAATAATCCGTTTTAATGTTTTTATTTAACGGTAGCCCTAGCTGATAGCTTATACTTTCGTCCTGTTCAGGATCAGTTACATCCAGACCAAACTTTATCTTTCTGGGGTCGTCATAAACGAATGTTCCAAATGTACGATCCCAGATTGAAAATATGTTTCCAAAATTTGTGTCGGTCCATGGCCGTTCAAAATGATGATGAAACTTGTGAATATTCGGGGTTATGAAAACATAACTTAAGATTTTATCGAGCCAGCCAGGTAAACTTATATTGGCGTGTGTAATATACGTGAAGAATATCGTGCAAATGCGGTAGAATACATAGAATGACACTGGTATTCCGAATATGATTACCGTTGCAATGGCGAAACACTCTCTCAATAGGTAATCGCCCGGATGATGTCGTGTGCCTGTAGTAGCATCCACTTTTGTGTCACTGTGGTGTACCATGTGCATTTTCCACATCCATTTTACTCTATGAAGCATATAATGTACTACATATTGCGCAATAAAGTCGAGTGCCATTATTGCTATTAATAATTCAACCCAGAAGGGCCAATCTACCATTTGTATTAAGCCTATTTGCGAGGTGCTGATCCAGTAGAAAACACCCACGGTTGCTATGCCGACCAGTACATTAATGATCAGTGAAAAAGAAAAGAATACCAGGTTGATTCCATCGTGCTTGATCTTATTGTACTTGTGCTGAGCCAATGGAATAATCAATTCCAAAATCCACACAAATAATAAACAAGACACTACCCAGCCTAATTTATAAAGTGGCGAAAGGTTTTCAAATGATAAGATAAATTGCTCCATAATCTCAAATGTAGTATCACTAATATAATGAGAAACGTGCAATAAATGTTCGATATGATTTCGATGAAACTGGTCTAGTTTAAAATAAATACTTAGATTAAACGAATGTCACCACCTGAAGTACTTATCGTAGATGACGAAGAAGACATAGGGCAAATGGTATCGCTCATGCTCAGGCCATATACTGATAAAATAAAGTATTGCACGTCCATTGGTGAAGGTGCTGAAGAAATAGAAAATCATCAGTTTGATTTAATTTTCCTCGACCTGAACCTTGAGGACGGAACCGGCTTTGACCTTCTTGAAAAAATGAATCAGGATAATTATACAACCAATGTGGTTGTTATAAGTGCCTATGACGGTAAGGAGGAGGAAGAAAGAGTGAAGGAGTTTAAAGTGGCAGGTTTTATTAAGAAGCCATTTACAAAAAATGATATAATAGAAGCTTTTTTATCAAACGTTAAATGAATTATAAAGTATTAATTATTGATGATGATGAAGATATATGCCTTTTACTTGAGAGGTTGTTAAGTAAAAACGACTATTCAGTATCTACGGCCGAAGATGGTGAATCTGGGTTTAAATTGTTGAAAAAGGATAAGCCTGATTTAGTTCTCTGCGATTTCAAATTGCCCGATTATTCCGGAATTGATATGCTTCGCAAAATAAAGGTCTTGCACCCTCAATTACCGGTAATTATCATCACAGGTTATTCCGATGTTAAAATAGCAGTGGATGCGCTAAAAAAGGGGGCTTATAATTACGTAACAAAACCTCTTTATCCAGATGAAATACTGATGATGGTGAAGGAGGCCATTAGCTCGCACCATCAACCAATTTTAGATTCTAAATCTACAAAGCCGAAGAAATCACAAAAGGAAGAGCTTACCATCATTAAAGGTGCAAGTCCGCAATCTGAAGTGGTTTGGAAACATGTTGATTTAATTGCTCCTACCAATATGTCTGTTATTATTCAGGGAGAAACAGGAACAGGTAAGGAATATGTAGCTCGTGCTATTCATTTACAAAGTGAGAGGAAAGGCCATAAATTTTTGGCTGTTGATTGTGGCGCCTTATCAGATGATTTAGCTGGTAGCGAATTGTTTGGCCATGTTAAAGGTTCATTCACCGGAGCAATAAACGATAAATCTGGCTGCTTCGAACAGGCTAAAGGGGGTACGTTGTTTTTAGATGAGATTGGTAACCTTAGTTATGAAAATCAAATGAAGATGCTGCGGGCTCTTCAGGAGCGAAAAATCAGACGTGTTGGGGGAGATAAAGAAATAGATATTGATGTTAGGGTAGTAGTGGCAACCAATGAGCCTTTACCCGACTTGATACAGAGTGGTGACTTTAGAGAGGATTTATATCACAGGCTAAACGAGTTCAAAATCGAGCTGGCTCCACTGCGGGAAAGGAAGGCAGACATAGTCATTTATGCCGAATACTTTTTAAAGCTGGCTAATGATCAGCTAAATAAGAATATAAAAGGATTTGATAAATCAGCATTAGAAGTAATAAAGCATTATAGCTGGGAGGGAAATCTCAGGGAACTTAAAAATGTGATAAAACGGGCGGTTTTACTGGCATCATCAACTACGATAGATAAAACTTGCTTACCTGCAGAAATTGTAACAGGTATAGATCATACCAGTGTAAATGCAGAGGATAACCTTAGCTTAAAGGCTGCAGTAAAAGTGGCAGAAATAAAGGCTATAAATATGGCCTTAAAAAAGGCCGCATTTAATAAATCTAAAGCGGCCGAATATTTAGAAGTCGATCGTAAAACACTTTATAATAAGCTTAACGAATACGGAATTATATAATATTGAGTACTACTAGTAGATATCAAAAATTATTTGAAGAGTCGATAGACTCTATTGCTTTAATGGATTCAGAATTAAAACTCATTGAAGTAAACGAGTCATTCAGAAATAATTTTGAAGTATCTGCCACGGGTAGTTCCTTTCAGGATTTTTTCGCAGAAGCATCATTGTACGATGAATTTGCCAATCTTTTAAAAGAAAATTATAACGTTGAAGAGTTTGAAACTATTCTCGAGAGTGGAGAAGGGTTAAAGAAAATTTGCCTTATCAATTGTGTGAGAATAGTTGAAGAAGAGCAAGATATCTATTTGGCAGTTATTAGAGATAACACGCGAAGAAAGAATGCTGAACAGGAATTATTAAAAGCGGAAAAACTTTCAATGACGGGTAAGATAGCACGCTCAATAGCCCATGAGATCAGAAATCCGCTTACCAATCTAACATTAGCGCTTGAGCAGTTGAAAGATGAAATTCCGGATGATGTTGATGCAGATTTATATTTTGACATCATCAAACGTAATGCTGAGCGAATTAATACTTTAATCACAGAATTGCTCAATAGCTCCAAACCAAAGGCTTTAAAGCTTGAATTAATGTCTTTAAATGAAGTGGTTAATTCAGCAATTGAATTGGTAAAAGACCGGCTGAATTTAAAGGATATGGAGCTTCAGTTAGACCTGGATCAATCGATACCTAGCTTACAGATAGATAAGGATCAACTACAAACGGCCATTCTAAATTTATTAATTAATGCCATTGAAGCAATGAAAGAAGGTCAGGGGGTATTGAAGATTTCCACCTGGCAGGATGATTATGTATACCTGCAGATTGCTGATAATGGAAAGGGAATATCCGAGGAGCACATGAAAATGCTATTCGAGCCATTTTTCAGTGGTAAACGAAAGGGTACAGGATTGGGGCTACTCAGCGTTCAAAATATACTTCACTCACATAATGCTAAAATTGAAGTTACTAGCGAAGTAGGAGTAAAAACAGTTTTTACCATTCAATTCAAATCTGAAATGTAGAAAATATCCTACAGTACTGTTTCTTTTATTCATCACCTATATTTTACAAACTTCCTAAAAACGCATTTTTAAGCCTTTGTTAAGGTGGTATGCTTTTCGTGTTATGTATACTAAAATTAAATAAAATTATGAGTACAGATAACGGAAATATGATAAAGGAGAAAGTAAAAACAAAACAGAAAACTTTTGCAAGACTTGGTTATACCAAAATGGAAACAGCTGAGATAACTGATGCAATGAATAAGTTACTTGCCAATTTCAGTGTCCATTATCAAAAACTGAGAAACTTTCATTGGAATGTTAAAGGAGCAGATTTCTATGACATTCACGAAAATTTCGAAGAACAGTATAACGAAGCCATTGAAGCCATTGATGATGTAGCCGAAAGAATTAGAGTATTCGGTCAAACACCAATGAGTACAATGGGCGAATACATTTCTACATCAGAAATTAAAGAAACAGGTACAGATCTTTCTGCCTTAGAGATGGTGAGCGAAGTACTAAAAGATTACGAAATATTATTAGAACATATGTTCAACGTCATTGAGATTTCCATTGAAAATGGTGATTCAGGTACAGAAGATATGATGAAAGGTTTCGTGAAAAGTATTGAGAAAAGATACTGGATGTGGACTGCTTTCTCACATAAAGGCTAGAAACAAGCACATCGAATAAATAAATTTTTTGACTTAAAATATAAGAATTATGAATAACGGAATGAAAACAGCTTTATCTTTTGTAACAGGAATTACTGCAGGTGCAATATTAGGAATATTAACTGCCCCTGAGAGTGGTAAAAAAACAAGAAAAAGAATTGTGGATGAAATTGATTCTACAAGAGCCACTCTTGAAGATTTAGCGAACGAGAAATTAGATGAGGCTAAAAAGTTAATTAATTGGACAGCTGAAGAGCATGCCAGAGATGGCCATAGAGCTATTGAAAAAACTAAGGATAAGGTAAAAGTATCCTAAGATTCAACCACTACATCTAAATAAAAAAGGAGAGTTTTAACTCTCCTTTTTTTTATTTCCTATTTCACCTCTGTGTGCAAATTCCATCGCATAATAGTCAATTTTATGACTCAGCTCATCTCTGGTATTACACAAGTAAAGCTCTTTGCAAATCTTCTCTATTTCAGCTTTACTAAACTTCTCCTTAATCATTGGGGAGAGGAACGAGTTGATAATATCTAATTTTTCATCTGAGGTCATCCAGTTTATTTAGCGTAAGATACTGAACGCATTTCTCTTATTACCGTTACCTTAATTTGGCCAGGGTACTGCATATCTTTTTCTATTTTTTGAGAAATATCAAATGAAAGCTGCCCTGCTCTTTCGTCAGATACATTATCAGCATCAACCATAACCCTTAACTCTCTACCGGCTTGAATTGCGTAACATTTATGAACGCCATCAAAACTCAATGCAAGGGCTTCAAGTTCTTTTAAACGTTTAATGTAACTTTCCATTACCTCGCGTCTTGCACCTGGTCTTGCGCCTGATATGGCATCACAAGCCTGTACAATTGGAGAGAGTAGGTGAGTCATTTCAATTTCATCGTGGTGGGCACCAATTGCATTACAAATAACAGGGTGCTCCTTGTATTTCTGAGCTAGCTCCATACCGATAATAGCATGTGGCTTTTCTGCTTCTTCAGGCCAAACCTTTCCTATGTCGTGTAATAGACCCGCACGTTTGGCATGTTTAGGATTCAACCCTAATTCTGATGCCATAGTCGCACATAGGTTGGCTACTTCGCGCGAGTGTTGCAATAGGTTTTGTCCATAAGAAGATCTGAACCTCATTCTACCTATCATTTTTATCAGCTCGGGGTGCAGACCGTGGATTCCCAGATCAATCACCGTTCTTTCACCAATTTCAATGATCTCTTCATCGATATTTTTCTTGGTTTTAGAAACTATCTCTTCTATACGTGCCGGGTGAATTCTACCGTCAACAACCAAACGGTGTAATGATAGTCTGGCTATTTCCCTTCTTACAGGGTCAAAGCCCGATATGATAATTGCTTCCGGAGTATCATCAACGATAATCTCTACGCCTGTGGCAGCTTCGAGTGCACGGATATTACGCCCTTCTCTACCAATGATCTTACCCTTGATGTCGTCACTTTCAATATTGAAAATCGAAACACAGTTTTCAATGGCGTGCTCAGTAGCAGTTCGTTGAATAGATTCTACTACAATCTTTTTAGCCTCCTTAGTGGCTGTTAACTTTGCTTCTTCAATGATATCTTTAATGTAAGAAGAGGCTTTGGATGATGCTTCATCTTTAAGTGTTTCGATTAGTTGTTCACGAGCCTCATCAGCAGTAAGGTTGGAAATTTTTTCAAGTATCGATACTTTCTGCTGGTTGAATTTATCAAGCTCAGCTTTTTTGTGATTTACAACTTCTAGCTGAGTGCTAAGTTTT
This sequence comes from Fulvivirga lutea, assembly GCF_017068455.1. Classification (NCBI taxonomy): domain Bacteria; kingdom Pseudomonadati; phylum Bacteroidota; class Cytophagia; order Cytophagales; family Fulvivirgaceae; genus Fulvivirga; species Fulvivirga lutea. The sequence goes on along the minus strand of NZ_CP070608.1, from coordinate 3,986,268 downwards.
TCTTTTAGTTCATCGAGCTCAGATTCTTTTCTGTTTACCTTTTCAAACTCTTTATTGAGATGTTGCTCTTTTTGCTTGAGTTTGTTCTCATTGGTAATGATGATGTTCTTCTTTTTATTGGTCTCCTCTTCGAAGTCCGATTTAAGTTTTAAGAACTTCTCTTTAGCCTCAAGAATTTTATCTTTCTTGATGTTTTCGGCAGTAATTTCTGCCTCTTTGATGATCATTTTCGCTTTCTCTTCAAGCTCTTGCTCTTTTACCTTTGAAGCTTTGGAGGCGAGCATACGACCAATTACCACCCCGAGAACTAAAGCTACCGCCCCGATGATGATAAATATTAATGTATCTGCCATGGTTAATTAAGTTAAGTTAAAGGCACTGCATAGCATTATGCAGATGCTGTTGAAACGCACCAGTAGGGGTGACTTAACTTAATGAAGAGGATTATAAAGCCTGATTGATAAGACTATTGAGATGATTTATTTTTTGAGAAACTGTTTCGTCAATACTTTGCCTGGTTTCTTCCACTTCTAGCTTATCTACTAAACTATCGAAGGCTACCATGGCCAGTAAATCTTGTTTATCATCGATACCGAACTTTTCTCGGTACATACGCATTCTCTCATTGATCTTTTTTCCCGCATTACGTACCCTTTCTTCGTCTTCAGGCTTAACCTTCATAGGGTACTCTCGGTCAGCAATTTTAATCTTTATTGAGAGTTCGTCCATCAAAAAATTTATTATCTACTTAAGTGCAAAATACACTTATCGATCTCTTTAATATAGTCGTCTATCTTCCTCCTCAGTTCAGTGGCGTCTTCTCCACCGGAATCTATTTCGTCTACAATCTTACTAATTTTAATCTGATTTTGAAAGCTGCTAACTTGAGCATCTTTTTGCTTTAGGAGGTCTTTTAATTCGCCATTTTGCTCCTTTAACAATTCCACTTCAGTCTTCATTGTTTTGTACTTATCAATTAACAAAACAAGTTTACGCTCAAGGTTAGAAATGTTGTTTTTTAGAAGATCTTGACTCATTATTTTCTGATTATAGCTCCCAATTCATTTTCAAAGCCAGACATTAAATTACTCATTACTTTATCGATGGCTTTGTCAGTAAGGGTTTTGTTCGTGTCCTGAAGAATGAAGCTCATTGCATAGGCTTTTTTACCTGCATCAATTTTATCGCCTTCGTACACATCAAAAACATTAATACTTTTTAGGAGCTTACGCTCTTTAGATTCGGCCAATGATAAAACCTGATCAAAAGATACACTTTTATCTAATACTAATGAAAGGTCTCTTCTAACTTCAGGGAATTTTGGTACTTCTTCAAATACTATATTATTATTTGATTGCTTTAAAAGCAAGTCCCAATCGATATCCGCAAAAAATATTTCCTGGCGCACACCACATAGCTTCATTGCTTTTTTACTCACCTTACCCAAAGTGGCCAAAACTTTAGAGTTAATACTCAGTTGAAGGGCGTAATCAAAGGGCTCAGAATGAAGCACTGCTGAGGATAATTTCTTACTGGTAAATCTTGATATTAGAAGATTAATAGTGGCACTTAAATCGTGAAATTCAACTTTGGCATCTTTTCCTGACCAGTGCTCGCCAAGCTTACTACCTGTAATGGCAATGGCCAATCGGTGGCTTTCTTTGTATTTATCGCCTGCCTTCTTATAAGTTTTACCAAACTCAAACAATTTTAAGTCAGTCTGCTTTCGGTTGATGTTATGTTCAGCAACTTCTAGCAACGAATAAAGCATCGACTGTCTGAGCACTCCCAGGTCTTCACTCAATTTGTTAAGGATCACTACATCTTCAGACTGGTCTACAGAAGGGTCAGATTCTGAGTAGGAGGGTTTTGTCAGCGAATTGGTCATCACCTCATAATAACCTCTACCCACCAATGTTTCCGATACTGTTCTCTGTAATTTGTTTCTATCTGTTTTTGGAAATTCAGCTAAGAAGTCGGTTCCATTACTTGATGAAATTTCAATGTTGTTGAAACCGTAAACTCTTAAAATCTCTTCAATTACATCTGCCTCGCGTTGCACATCTACGCGATAAGCAGCAACTATAGCAGTAAACCCTTCTTCAGTTTTGGCTTCAGTTTTTATATCCAAACTTTCCAAAATGGAGTGAATTCTATCTTTTGCAATATCCTGACCAATCAGCCTTTGTATGTTTTTGTACTTAACAGAAACTTCGAAATCCTTAACTGGATCAGGATAGATGTCTATGATGTCTGATGATATTTTGCCACCAGCTAGTTCCTTAATTAATAAAGCAGCTCTTTTTAAGGCGTAAACAGTGATATTTGGATCTGTACCTCTTTCAAATCTAAAAGAGGCATCTGTTTTTAATTGATGTTGCTGTGCTGTCTTTCTCACATAATCTGGTGAGAAGTAGGCACTTTCAAGGAATACCGCATTGGTACTTTCAGTGACACCTGAATTGATGCCACCAAAAACGCCAGCAATGCACATACCTGCGCCATTTGCATCGCAAATCATTAAGTCGTTAGACTTCAGTCTTCGCTCTTTTTCATCCAATGTGATGAACTTGTCACCTTCTTTGGCAGTGTCAACAATCACTTTGCTGCCTTTCACTTGGGCGGCATCAAAAGCGTGTAATGGCTGACCAACTTCGTGTAAAACAAAATTCGTGATGTCCACCACATTATTGATGGGAGCTAAGCCAATAGCCTTTAGTTTATTCTTTAGCCAATCGGGGGAATCAGCTACTTTTACGTTGGTGATCGTTACGCCCGAGTACCTTGGACAAGCCTCCGAATTTTTAACTTCTACCTCAATTTTTAGATCGTCATTATCCTTTTTGAAAGCATCAACACTTGGCCATTTAATTTCTTTACCCAGTGCTGCTTTTAAATCCCTTGCTGTTCCAATGTGGCTTGTTGCATCTGCCCTGTTAGGAGTTAGGCCAATTTCAAAAACATGGTCATTTTCAAGGTTAAAGTATTTTGAGGCGGGCGTTCCATTAGGTAAATCGGTATCTAAAATCATGATGCCAGCATGACTCGTTCCCAAGCCAATTTCATCTTCAGCACATATCATGCCTTCAGATACTTCGCCTCTTATTTTAGCCTTCTTTATTTTGAAAGGCTCACTTTCAGTCGGGTATAATGTGGTGTTAACTGTGGCGACAATCACTTTCTGACCAGCTGCAACATTAGGTGCTCCACAAACAATTGGGCTCACCTGACCATGGCCAATATCAACAGTAGTTACTTTTAATTTATCAGCATTCGGGTGTTTTTCACATGTTAAAACTTCACCGATTACGATGCCTTCCAGGCCACCTTTCACGGTTTCAAACGCTTCTATGCTTTCTACTTCTAATCCTGTATCCGTTAGCACCTTCCCTATCTTCTCAGGAGAGTCGTTTAATTCGATGTATTCTTTCAGCCAGTTGTAAGATATCTTCATGTGGTCTTAATCGTGATTTTACCCTTCTAATTTCTTTTGAAGGGGGCAAAAATAAACATTTTGGAAGTTAATGGAGGAGTCAGGCAAACTTTAATTATAAGTTTTTTCACCGGCCTCTATTGGTACGGACAAAAGGTTTTCCCGAGGTGGTAACGGACAGCTAAATTCATCAGAATAAGCGCAATAAGGATTATAAGCCAGGTTAAAATCTAAGGTGATTGAATTGCCGCCACTATGGGTTACGTCAAGGTATCGGCCGGCACCGTATGTAGTTTCGGCACTGGTCTCATCACCAAAGGCAAGAAACAGTTTTTCATCCTCAACATTTTCTAAAATTAACAGGCTTTGTTTTTTATCGAACAGGGTAAATTCAGCATAACCATATTCCAGGTACTCCCTGAATGAATCATCGTTAGTGGGTAGCTTTCTAATGTTTTTTGCAGGGGGCTCAATAAACTTGGCGTTGATTTTATACTTAATATCGATGGGGTAGTGCTTGAGGCCGTTATAAGTGTCTGTTTTTTTGTAGAAAGGCGATTCACTGGAGTTTCGCATGAATATATCTTGCTCTTCACGTTCTTCTTCAATCTCAGCGATGTATTCTTCTGTAGTTTGGCCACCAGAGAATGAATAAATCATAATGATGACAACTACTAAACCGATTATAATCTTGAGAATACTGTTTTTGTGCATATTACATCATGCCTTCATCTGCGAAGCTAAAATAGCTTTCATTGGTGAATATCACATGATCTAAAACAGGAATTTCTAAAAGCCTGCCGGCATCAACCATCTTTTTGGTAAGGTTAATATCTTGTTGGCTTGGCTTTAAATTAGACGATGGATGGTTGTGAATAAGTATAAGACCCGAGGCCAACTCTTCTAAAGCAGACTTGAAAATAAGTTTTGGATCAGCAACAGTTCCTGAAACACCACCACTGCTGATCAATTGTTTTTTAATAATGAGGTTGCTTCTGTTAAGAAGCAACACCCAAAATTCTTCATGCTGCAGGTCCAAAAGGTCTGCTTTCATAATTTCAAACACATCTTTCGATGAAGTGATTTTGGGTTTGCGAATAACCTCAGAATCATTTCTTCTACGACCAAGCTCTAAAGCAGCTACAATACTAATGGCTTTGGCCTCACCAATGCCCTTAAATTTTGTTAATTCTTTGACACTGAGGCGCGCCAATTCATTTAGGTTATTGCCATGGGCGGCAAGTATTTGCTTCGCTAAGTCAACGGCACTCAACGTTTTGGTACCCGAGCCAAGCAGGATGGCAATAAGTTCAGCCTCCGATAAGGAAGCTTTTCCTTTGAGTAGTAGTTTTTCCCTGGGGCGGTCTTCTTCGGCCCAGTTTTTTATGCCTAGGTTAGTAGGGTTTATTTTCATTTTCTTTATACTCGTTCTTTTATTTTTATCTAATAGGTTGATAATCTGGCTGATAAGTATTGTTGAAGAAGTTATGTAATATTTTTAATATGAAATTTTTTAAAACTAATAAAAAACATAATTAGCTTTGCTGGATTATCTAAAAATTAAATTTATTAAAGTTGGTAAGAAACACTCTCTTTATTCTTCTAATGATGTGCTCATTGGTTGGATATACTCAGAATGAAAATTTAGCATCTACGAACGTATTTAGGATTAAGCTAAAACCTCAATATGCCACTATTCTGGAAAAAAATCCTAATAAAAGTACCCCAAACTTAGCTAAAGCTCAAACAGGTATATCGTCATTGGATGCCCTAAATAGCAAAAATAATATCTCATTCCTCAAACCAGTGTTTACTAAAGGCGGAAAGTTTGAAGCCAGAAGAAGAAAGTTTGGTTTGCACTTATGGTATGAGGTACACATCGCACCAGAATCATCTACTAATTTTGATAATGTAATTTCTCAGTATAAGGAGGAGATTTCTATTACCAATGTAGAACCAGTCTACAAAAAGGCAAATTATAGAATTGATGGCGTACCCTACGGCCCGATAGAAATTAAAAATAAAAATACAGTTTCTCTGAACTCTGTATTTAACGACCCAAGAATTGGAGAACAGTGGCACTATGACAATAATGGCCAAACTTCAGGCACTGTTGATGCAGATATTGATTTACCTGAGGCATGGGATGTCAACTCTGGTAGCAGCGAAGTAATTGTATCTATACATGATGGTGGAATAGATTATGATCATGAAGACCTGTATGATAATATGTGGGTTAATGAAGCAGAACTTAACGGTTCAAATGGAGTCGATGATGATGGAAATGGCTATGTAGATGATATCTATGGTTACAACTTTGTTTATGATGAGGGAAACGTTATTCCCGATGTTGATGGACATGGAACCCATGTGGCAGGTACTGTTGCAGCAGTTAATAACAATGGTATAGGTGTCGCTGGTGTCGCTGGTGGTGGAAATGGCAATAGCGGTGTAAGCCTTATGTCTTGCCAGGTATTTGTTAGTGGTGGAGGTGGTTTTGCTGAATCATACGCATATGCCGCTGATAATGGCGCAGTAATTTCACAAAACAGCTGGGGTTATACATCGCCAGGTACTTTTGAACAATCAGTTTTAGATGCGATAGATTATTTTATAGCCAATGCTGGGTATGATGAGGTAGGGAACCCTGTTGGCCCAATGCAGGGTGGACTTGTTATTTTTGCCTCAGGTAATGATGATGATAACGGTCAGTATTATCCTGGATATTACGAACCTATTTTAGCAGTAGCAGCTACTAATCATAACGATCAGAAGTCCTATTATTCTAATTATGGTTCATGGGTTGATATCGCGGCTCCAGGAGGTGAAACATTTACAACCACTGAAGGTGTATTGAGTACATTACCTAATAATAGTTATGGGTTCTTCCAAGGAACATCTATGGCCTGTCCACATGTGTCTGGTGTTGCGGCATTAATTGTGTCTGAATATGGAGGGAGTGGTTTAACGCCTGACCAAGTGAGGTTCAGGCTAACTGAGACTGTTGATGACATAGATGGTGCTAATCCTAGCTATGTTGGTCAATTAGGATCCGGACGTATGAATGCCTTTGCAGCATTATTGACTGATGATGGAATTGCTCCTGATGCTATAGTAGATTTAGTTGCTGGAGAGATTAGGCATGACCAGATTACTTTGAATTGGACAGCCCCTATTGATGTAGATAATGGATCGGCTTCCTTATATGAAATTAGGGTGAGTAGCACACCTATTAGTGAAGGTAATTTCTCTAGTGCACAACTTCTTACTTCCATGTCAGCTCAATTGGCTGGATCAATGGAAGAGTTTATTGTAGATGAGCTAAATGCAACTACCACTTATTACTTTGCTATCAAGTCATTTGATTTCTTTAGTAATGAATCAGAAATATCTAATTTACTTGAAGTGACAACTTCAAATCCACCAATTATTGAGGTATCTCCGTTAACTCTTAATGAAACATTATATACTGGCGAATTTTCTACCCAGTTTGTTACCATATCTAACGAAGGTGAAGGTGTTTTAGAATATACTTTGGCTTTAAGTCCTCAAGGCTTTACTCCAACAAAAACGATTTTGAATGAATCACCAATATTTGAAGGTTTGGATAAACCCCATGCGAAAAGCTATGTAAGTGAAAACCAAAAGATTTATCAAGAAGGTTCATTCATACATAACACCACACTAAGCAGCGAATTAATGTCTGTTGAAGAGCTTACTGAGATTTTGAATAACCTGAATGAGTCATTTACAGAAATTACTGAACTGATACCAAACTCCTATGACTTTAGTGGTGGTGAATCAGGAAATTCAATTAGTGATGGTGGAAACGATATGTACGATGGTGGAAATAGAATTAGTACAAATTTAGGATCTGATATTAGCTACACAGGATCAAATGTTCAAAGCTCATTTGCATTTGGTTCGGAGTCTTATTTTACTGCCAAATTCCCTGGGCTCTTTATTCTGTCGGCTGATATAAATAATATTAATTATTTCGAGATAACAGGAAATCTTGGTGCGGATGGTGGCGGAAGTATGGATGCTGCTGTATTGAGTATATCTAAGGGTGGTAGAAATTACCTAGGGTTTGTAAAAAGAGTTTATGGAACATCAGATCCCTCGGTAAACCATTTAATAATTGTTGAAGATAACGGGTCAGTAAATCATGAATTCTCGACAGACACTGACAATGATTATCATAGAATTCTTGACTTAAATAATATATCAAGAATCCATTATTTGCTTTATGCAGGGGCTAGTGGAGGATATATTGATAATTCAGATGCTTTACAAATTATGAGTGCCTATTTGGAATTGGTTGACGTTACTTCAGGTGTAACCATAGATGAAATATCTGGCACAGTGTCAGCAGGCATGTCAAATCAGGTTCCTATTACATTTGATGCACGAGGAATTGATCCAGGTCAATACTTAAATGATATTATCATTAGCAGCAACGATGTGGCTACTGGCGATGTGACAGTTACTACTGAACTTAATGTTGAAGGTGCTCCAAATTTGATTACAAATAGTGAGTTAATTGATTTGGGTAATGTGTTTATAAATATTGAGCAAGACACAGCGTTTTACATTATAAATAATGGAAATGAGCAGTTAGAAATTTCTAATATTACTAGTGCTAGTCCGGATATGGCGGTGGGTGTAACAACAGCCACTGTGTTACCTTCCGATAGCATTTATATACCTGTTAGCTATTCAATTTCAACACTAGGTGATTTTGAAATTGCTTTATCTATCGCCAGTAATGACGCAAACGATCCAATTGTAGAATTTATAATTGGAGGAACTGCCATTGAGCCACCTGTCATAAGTATTGATCCTGTTTCATTAACGGAAAATCTATTTACTGGAGAACAAAGTACACAAGCCATTGAAATAACGAATTCTGGCGCCAGTGAATTGGCATTTAATTTGAATTTTAGTTCAGTTTCAGTTAATACAACCCAAAATATTGTTTCTGATAAATTTTTAACTGAAGAAATAGTCAAAGGAAGTACTAGTGAAATAGTGACAAATACATTGGTTAATCCTTCAACAGATAATTTTGGTCAAAGCAATATTCTTGTTATTCAAAATAGGGCTGCATGGGGTCTTGATTTGGCAGAATTCTTTTTGGAAAGCTTCTCAATTAATGCCGATGTTATTAATAGTAGTAGTATTTCATCTACTAACCTCTCTGGCTATGATCTGATTATTACGAGTGGAGGACAAACTGATTCATATTATCAAGATATCACTAATAACGTAGCTTTATTTGAAAATTTTGTAACGAATGGTGGCCATATACAATATCAACTCGCAACTATGGGAATAGATGCTGTATTAGCTGGCGGAGTAGTTTCTGAGTATGGTAATAATGAAAATTTCAATGTAATTACCGATTTAAATCACCCTATAAGTGCCTCACTTCCAGAGGTCCTTGAAGGTAATTCTGCAAATCACAATATTCTTTCCAATCTACCTATAAACTCAACAATTATATCTCAAACGGCTTCAAGTGGACTTCCCACTACTGTTGAATATAACTTAGGAAGAGGCAAAGTAGTTGCAACAGGGATGACATGGGAATTTTTATGGATTAATAATTACAATTCCGCAATGATGCTTGTAAATGCCTCTGAATATATGTTGAGTTCAAATTCTTCAATAATATATTCAGAAACGCAAGAAGGTATTATAGCTCCTAATTCATCAACTATTATAGAAATATTGTTTGACGCAACAGGCTTAAATGGTGGTACTTATGAGTCTATAATGAATATAGTCTCGAATGATCCATATAATACTTTAATTGATCTTCCTATTACTTTAAATGTTACAGGTGCTGCTGATGTTCAAATTGACGAAAACAATTTGAATTTTGGAGAATTATTTGTGGGCGCCACTAAACGTGATTCAGTACTTATATCAAATGTTGGAACTGATGAACTAACGTTTAGTTCGATTTCAAATTCAATATCAGAGTTTGATCTAACAATAGGTGACCTAAATATACCCGCTGGCGGTTCGGAGTATATATATGTAGAATTTACGCCTTCAAGTGCAATAAATTATTCAGACGAAATAATACTTAATTCTAATGATCCTGATGAATCTTCCTTAATTATTTCATTGGAGGGTATTGGTTTAGAGCCACCAATAATTAATGTTAATCCGACTTCATTCAACGAGAATTTGTTTACAGGTGATCAAGTTAGCAGGACAATAACGATTACTAATACCGGTGGATCAACATTATTGATTGGAAAAAGTGCCAGAACTAGTAGCGTAAATAACACAATTGAAGCGGTCTATGATAATAACCCTTATTTAGAATTGAAGTCAGAATATGATGATTTTGTTCAATTAGAATCAAATAATATTACCATGGAATCAAACTCAGGTGGTCGGTTGTTCGCTTTGAATTCAATAAATTCTGAAATCGTGGAACTTGATCTGGAGTCTGGAGATATCATAAATTCGTTTATGGCTCCTGAGTCAATTTCATTAGGTCCTGATGGATTGGCTTTTGACGGGAATTACTTATATTTTGTGAATTCATTTGGATCGGGTAACATTTATCAACTTGACGCAAGTGATGGCACTATATTAAATTCAAAAAATATTGGAGGTAACTTATTTGATGCACTAGGTTTTTCAGGAGAATACATCTATGCCTTGGATTATGGCTCTGATTTAATATATATCATAGATTATGAATTGGCTGAGATTGTAACTACTTTGAATTTAGGAGTACCAATTGGTGGAGGCTTAAGTTTTGGAGGAGATAGAGAAACATTTTTTGTCAATGACTTTGGAAACACAATTTATGAGGTAAATACTAGCGGTGAAGTTCTCAATTCTTTTCAGCCACCAAGTTCTATATACGGCTTGGGATATTCAAATGCAGGTAATGTTCTTTTTGCGTCTGCCTCAACTAGTAATACAATTTTTGTCATTGAACCCAATACTGGAGAAGTTCTTTATTCAGTTGAAGCTGCATCGAGTTCAGCCTTGGCAGCAGATGAGGCAGGTTCCTCATGGATTAGTTTTAATCCCAAATCAGGAGAGGTAGAACCGGGAAATTCTTTTGAAATACTCGTAGAATTTGATGCTACAGGTTTAGAAGGAGGCGTTTATGAGTCCATCATAAATATTGAGTCAAATGACCCATTAAATCCTTTGGTAGAAGTGCCTGTCACCCTTAATGTTACTGGGGCGCCAAATATTCAATTGTCTACTACTGAAATAAATTTCGAGGATATTTTTATGACTACTTCAAAAATAGATTCATTAATAATACAAAATAGTGGTTCAGAGGTATTGAATATATCACAGGTAAATATCCCTGAAGGTTTTGAAGTACAATACGAATTTCAGCAGATGCCAATTGGCTCTGAGCAGAAAATGTATATTACCTTTAATCCACAAGATGCAAAGTTATATTCTGGAGAAATTGAAATAGTATCAGACGATCCTGACTCACCAAGTGTGACAATTGATGTATCTGGTTTAGGATTAAATGTGCCGGTTATAGATGTTAATAAATCACTTGTTCTTGAAAGTTTGATTAGCAACCAGAGTTCAACAAGATCAATCACACTTTTAAATACTGGGCAAGGTAACTTAGAATATTCTATCAGAATTCAAAATGATGAAAGGGATGGATCAAATGGTGGAAGGAATGGGTCAACAATTGGATTTTATGCCGATTCAACAAGATACACAAAATCTCCTGAAGGATTAGAATCATTAGTTGGTCTAAATGGAATTGGTGATACCTTATTAATAGCCAATAGTTTCTACCCCAATACTACCGGAATGGTTTCAGTTGGGAGCGAGCTATATATAGTATCCTATCTTAGTCGTGAACTAATTGTTTACAATACAGAATCAGGTACGGAAACTGAACGATTTACGATACACTTGGAGCCATATGGCATTGCCTGGGATGGAGAATATTTATGGATTGGTGACTATGTGGGTAATGTCTATGGTTATGCATTAAATGGTCAATTAATTGGCTCATTTAGTATGCCATTTTCTACCTATCCTTCGATTACCTGGCACGGAGGCAATTTTATAGCTAATCCGATTTTTACCTATAATCCCTTAGTATTCGAAATTGATAATTCAGGAGCTATTCTTGCGCAATATAGTTCTGATAATTTATCTGGTGAACTAAATAATCTTGTTTATAGTAATTATGAAGATGTTTTTATTGGCTTAGACAATTCTTATAACAAAATTTTCAGTTTTAGAATGTCAAGTAGTCAGGTAGAAGTTATTGAAGCCATAAACTATGATTCCTACCAATTTGGTTATTCGATCTCGCATAACGGGGATGATTTGATGTATTTATCTTGGGATGGAGATTATCTTTTGATTGATGATGGAATTCAACAACTAGTTTGGTTAGAAATAAATCCAAAATCTGGCAATATTTCCAGCAATGGTAGCCAGCAGATTGAATTGCTTTTTAATGGAACTGGACTGGATGAAGGAGAATACAAGGCCTTATTAACAATTGTTTCTAATGATCCATCAACCCCAGTATTAACAGTAAGTGTTGTTTTAAATATTTGCGCAAATGAAGCAGATGAGCCTGTTAGTCTAATTTCACCAATTGATGACCATGAAATAATATTAGGTGATGGCAAATTATTAGTTGATTTAGACGAACACTTCAACGCATCAACGGATATTGATTTTCAAACAAGTGTAAACAATCAAGAAATAGGGATAATTGAGATAAACGGGCCTATACTTTCTTATTTGGCAGAAAATATTGGCAATGTAACAATAGAAGTAGAGGCCTTTGACGAGCAATGTGGTAAGGCATCTGATGCGTTTGACATCAGTGTTATTGAAGTTACTTCTTTGAAGGATAATTCGAGTGAGTTAATTTTCTACCCAAACCCTGTTGGAGACAGGCTTGTAATAAGTGGATTAGATGGTAGGTATAAGTCCATTAAGATCGTTAATATGAACGGGATTAAATTAGAAGAAAGGGTATTGGATACCACTACAACAGAGATAAATATTGAAACTTCTAACTATAATCCTGGTGTGTATATGCTAATTATGTTAGGCGAAAATGATCTTCAGGAAAAGATAAGAATAGTTGTAATGCATTAAATGCCTTTTATTACTGTTTAACAAAGCCAGACTGTATTAATATGAGTCTGGCTTTTTCTTTGGTTAATAACATTGCTCTTCTTAATTTGAAATATTAAGCTTGGTTTTATGTATAAATGGAAAGTTATTCTGATCGCTGGATTTATTGCCAATATATTTTTTTCTTGTGAAAGGGAGAAAAAAATTAGTTCCATTAACCCTGTGGTTTGGAGTAACAGGTTTGCTGATATGAGTAATAAGGATTCTTTAGAAATGGGTACCACCTACCTTTCTGTGTACTCACAAATTTACAGCCGCTCAGAAGATGTTATTCTTGATTTAACTGCAACGGTAAGCATTAGGAATACAAACAGAAACGATACGATATTTATTGATCATGCTGAATATTTTAACTCAGCAGGTGAATCTTTAAGAAATTATTTTGATAAAACTATATATGTAGCTCCGATGGAGACCGTTGAAATTGTTATTGATCAATATGATAAAAGTGGTGGGACAGGCGCAAATTTTATTTTTGACTGGAAGATTAAGCCTGGTTCAAATAAGCCACTTTTCGAAGGTGTAATGATATCTGCCAGTGGCAATCTTGGCTTGTCTTTTACAACTACCGGTCAACATATTAGAAGGTAAAAAACCTTACCAAGCTTTTAAGGCTTAGTAAGGTTGTGCTAGATTATTTAATTCGATACCGAAAACCAGCATAAGCCATCCGGCCAAATATTGGTCCCCAGATTAAAGAACTATCGAAGTACGCTCCAAAAGAATCATTAGCCGCTATGATTGCATCTTTTTGCTGGTAGTCAGTAATGTTTTCCATGCCTACATAAACGGCCCAGCCTTTATCAAAAGTTTTAGTGATCTGAGCATTCATCAATACAAACTCTTCTGAATAATCTGATCTGCGAAACTCTGCTGGGTTCGATTCTGTATTTGGGATTCTCTGTTCACCTGTCCACTGAACAGTATAGTCAAATGCCCATTTGTTTAGTGTCTCATATTCAAAATTAACGAAGGCTCTGTGTTGTGGTATCAATGGTTTTTGTAATTCACCGGTATTGTAATCGACAGTTACGTCTAACCATCGGTAAGCCATCCTTAAGTCGAGTCTTTTCAACAGTTCGTAATCCACCTGGAATTGTATACTGTTCGAATATGAATCTCCAATGAGGGAAGTGAATACAGCCTCTTGTGAGTTTCTATCTAAATCGAGAATTACCTGGTTATCAAACTTGGTATGATAAACATCAAAATTGATAATACCATCACGATAGTTTAATCTAAACTCCTGAGACACATTCAATCCAAAATTCCATGCTTTATCTTGATTGAAGCCGTAGCCTGCATTTGTTTGTAAATTCTCAAATAATACAGTTCTTGAACTTGCCAGTACGGAAGCATTCTCGCTAATAATGTTGGCTGTTCTGGTTCCGCTTCCGGCTGACAATCTGATGGCTGTAGTTTCGAACGGTGAATACTTGACATGAACCCTAGGCGTAAATATTTCACCAAAAAGGCTGTTGTAATCTAATCGGGCTCCTAAGATCAAGATCAGATCGTCCAAATTATCATACGTATACTCAAAGAAACCACCGCTAACATGTTCAGTTCTAGCCAATGCCAGGGCATTAAATTCTTCATCCATATGATTATAGGAATATGAAAGACCGGTTTTGAATTTATGTTGTGTATTTCCAATAATCGATTGATAGATAAAGTTGGAGTACACATAATCTTCATTAGCGTCATAGTTGTTCAAGCCATAGTAGCTATCTAATTTCTGCGTGTAGGTATTGAACTGAAATCCAAAGCTCTTATATTCTTTGCCAGAGAACACAAACCCCATTTTACCAAACCCTTCATACTTAGTACTACTCAGTTTAACGCCATAAGGGTTAGATGTGGTTCTTTCCATATCTTCATCAAAAGAAGTCTGCCCGCCAATCTTATTGTCTTCCAACACTTTTACTCCAAACTGACCGAGCCAACCTTTTTTACCTTTGTAAACCCATCGGCTAATAAAGTTTACCTGATCGGACTTAGGAAAATCTAAAAATCCATCATCGTTATTATCCATTTTAGTTGGAAGTACAGAGCCATGTAAAAGAGTGGTAGTAGCCCATTTATCACCGACCCTTTGGGTATAAACCGTATTGAGTTCCGTTCTGCCAGATTGATTGATATATCCATTTAGAAAGAGTTTGTCACTTTCTTGCGGCTTTTTTAGTTCAACATTAATCTGGCCTGCAATACTTTCATGACCGTTAACCACTGAACCCACACCTTTTGTTACCTGAATAGCATTAATCCATGAACCTGGAATAAAACTTAAACCGTAATTTGAGGATAAACCTCGCAACCCAGGCATGTTCTCAACACTGATCATCACGTTCGGACCTGACAGCCCGAGCATCTGAATCTGTTTCGTACCCGAAACGGCATCTGTAAATGCTACATCTACCGAAGGGTTCGTTTCAAAACTTTCAGAGAGATTGCAGCATGCAGCCTTGAACAGTTCATCTTCACTCATCTCCAGTGTATTGATACCTTCCAGATGTTTAATTCCTGAACTAGGCTTCCAGCCTTCCACCACCACTTCATTTAGTGTTGTTTCAGGATTGAGCGTTACCATTATACTATTTTGATCGGTGATTTCAATAGTATCTGCAGCATACCCAACAAAACTTACAACCAGCAGATTGCTTTGCGCTACACGGTCAATAAAGAAAGTACCATTTTCTTTAGTAGTTGTTCCAACCGTTGTGCCGAGCCAATAAACATTGGCGCCAAATAAGGGCTCTTTTTTACCTGTTTCCTCAGTTGTAACTACTCCAAAAAGAGATTGCCCAAAAGAGAAGGTAGATAGTATTAAGAGGAACCCTAAAATCAGTATGAGTTTGTTACTTGTTCTCATGTTGTTCTTCCCCATTAGGTCCGTGAGGATCATGATCTCGGTATAAACAACAGAAAGGCAGTTCAGAATATACCAGGTCTTCAGATTTTACAAGATCTGTATCGTGTCCCGCTGCTGCTATGGCCTTATGAACTTCTTGCGTGCTTATTTTATCTTCTCTGTAGGCTATAAAGAGTTTCTTTGTCTTTACATTCCACTCTGCGTATTTCACACCATCACGATTGATTAAGGCAGATTCGATTCGTTTTTTACACATTTGGCAATTGCCAGAAACACTAATTGAATCTTCAACTACTTTTTTTTGAGAGTAAGAGATATTACTTACTAATAATACTATACTTAGGATTAATATATTTTTCATTGGTTTAAATTTTAGAATAAAAAGATGCATTCACGGACTTTTGTCCATGGTTCTTAAATGAATATTCTAAAATTAACCGTAGAAAGTAAAGCTGTGCGTTGTAATGTAAATTGGTTCTATTTGGAGTTCTGGTGGATCAGGTAAATCAGCAAACTGTGATTCATCTGAAATATTAATTAAACTCTCAAATTCTAATTGAAAATAGCTTGGAATAAATAGTGATCCGTGATTCAACAATGATTTACCAAGTGATTCTATTTGATGTTCATCTTCAATGCTTAGAATTTCTGTTTCATCGTTGCAACACGGCATTTTTCTTTCTTCAGAGCCAGAACAGCCATCAGCCAAAGTTGAGTAGTACTCAACATTCATTGTTCTACCCATGCAATAGTGCGTACTTTTAGTAACGCCTATTGAAAGAAGTAGATAAATTAGGGCAATATTTAATAAGACGAGCTTATTCATTGACACATTAAACGATGAATGTAGATTTTTTGTTCGCCAATTTAAGATTCTAAAATTGAATGTGAAATTTAATTGGTTGGTTGAATCAAAATACATGGATACTCGAACGAAACAGAAATGAAAAATAATATGGAATGCATAGGTATTGTTACACTAAATCGACTCTGTTGATTCCAATAGAATTTTGTTTTCCTTTTAAAGTTAATAGGCCTAAATGCTCAATTTTTAATGCTTTTTTTAGTGGAAGATATTCTTTTAAATCATCAGAAATCAAAAGCTCAGCATCATATTGATTACAACATTCCTGAATCCTTGAGGTCGTATTTAAAACATCCCCAGAAAAAACGATTTCCTTTTTGAGCTTACCTACCTCACCGCTAGTTACTTTGCCACAATGAATAGCAGCCTTAAATTTTGGTATCAAACCAAAATCATCCATATACTTCTCAGACTTGTTTTCAATGGCTAGTTTAATTTCGTAAAAGCATCTGATGCAGTTATTATTCTTAAGTCCATTTTCCAATGGCCAGGTAATAATCACTTCATCGCCAACGTATTGATATATTTCTCCATAAGTATTGATGATTGCATCGGACATATCTGAATAGTACCTATTAAGCAATTCATAGTACCTGATATGCCCTAAATTTTCTGCGATGGTGGTGGAGGATTTCATATCCATAAACATGAAAATTCTTTCTTCCACTCGTGGTTTATGATACTTTCCTCGAACAAAATTGGCAAATACGAACATGCCGAGATTGTTCCTTATCTCCGCAAAGAAGAGCGTGATGATGAACATCACACCGATATATATCACGATTGTGATAAAAGTAGGATTAAGTACAAATCGAAATACACTCGAAATTACCTGTTCATCTAAGAGGCTTGTATTAAAATAAGAGGCAGTAGAAATAAACGATAGAATTACAAGAAAGAGAACAATAAGC
This sequence comes from Fulvivirga lutea, assembly GCF_017068455.1. Lineage (NCBI taxonomy): Bacteria > Pseudomonadati > Bacteroidota > Cytophagia > Cytophagales > Fulvivirgaceae > Fulvivirga > Fulvivirga lutea. Next base: position 3,969,007 of record NZ_CP070608.1, on the reverse strand, counting down.
ACCAAATAAAGCAGTGATTTGAGAAGTATTTTGATACCAAACGACCTGTTTTTGAAAAATCCGTTAAAACCAAAAGTCTCGATGAGCCCAACAATAGCGCCTAACACCAAGGTGCCAGCAAAGACAAACAGGAAGGAGTCCGATGGATCATAAATGTTTTGAGTAGTAGGATAAGTGCCTGAATCACCTAGCAGCCCATATTCAACTAGTGCATAGAGCTGTCCGAATACTACCCACAGTACTATGAACTGTAGTATTTTATAAAAATTATGTTTTTGTTTTGGTGTCATTTTAATACTCACCAGTAGCACCTCCACCACCAAATTTACCACCTTCACCTTTGAATTTGGTATCTGCGCCACCCACCTTACTAAGTGTTTGATCGATAATGATAGACTCAAGATTCAGACCGTCTGTTAATTTATTATCAGGCTCAATAGAAATACCCCATTTCTCATTTTTAAAGTACCTCATTGCCATATACGCAGTAGCTAGTAGAATTACTCCACCTAGCAGCAAAGCAACCTCCAGGCTCATCAAGTTGTGATAATATTTTATTGAGAATACGCCAACGGCTATTAAAATCAAACCAATGTTTAGAAAAAGAAGTTGTTTGTTTTTCAATCCATGGTAGATATAAAATAATGGTACTATGATCGTGAATCCGTAAAAAAGGGCCCTTACAATACTTGGAAAGGCGTCTGCTAAACCCAATTCTGTACTAAGTTCTGTTACTACAAATATGTTTCCTGCTAAATAAAAAGTAACAATCGAAATCCATTGAATAACTTCCCAACATTCCTGATCTACCTCTAATACAACAGTCTTAACTTTAGTTGTTGACAACCGATAAGAAATAAATGATAACAGCATCAATACAAATGGAATTAGTAACAGAAAGATTCCTCCCAGCTTATGGAATGCAAGAAAAAAAACTGAAAAAATAGCGATAAGCGTAAGGCCATAAAGCAATCGATCCTGATAAATTTTGGCTGGCACTCCTAAAAGTGGAATGAAGAACAGAGATGTTGCTAGTGGGTCATTAAAGATTGAAGTTTCAAACAGTAAAAAGAACGCTAAAAACAGAAAGCCGATGGCTCCATAAAGAAGTGCATCATCTATGCCGCTTCTGAAGTTGTTTCGTTCATCGATTATGATCTTTTGCATAAATAGTAGCAACCCAATGGCCACTGCTAAGCTAAAAAACCAGCCATTCTGCTCATTAATTACATTAGAGAAGATCAGGCCTAAGAGACCTAGAACTGAAGAAACAATGACGTAGGTAAGTACAAAAAGCCCAATGTTTATGAAAATGTTGGTCGTGCTATAAGAAGGCCCAATATTATAATCAATAGCTGCATGTTCTTCATTAGAAATGAAACCTTCATTTTTCAGCTCTTTTAAATGAACTTTATGAAAGTAGTTGGCTTGCTTTATTTTATCATACCCCAGCATCTTCAGTCATTTGTTTATGTGAACTTCTTAGAAATTTTATGGCATATATGGATGTTCCTATGAAATAAGCCATCAGCAAGTAGGCAGAAAAAATATAATCTGAGTCTAATCCAATAAATGCTTCAACAACAATGTAGCTGACGGCTATGTAGGCATAGCCAAGGCCAAAAAGTAAAAAGTAAAAGGATTTATAGGTTTGGGCGTACCAATAGGCGAATAAGATGAGTGGAGAAATTAATAACATCCATGACCAGCCGTAATTAAAATTAAAACCTGCTGCCAAAATGGCTACAGCACCTAGGTGTAATCCAAAATTATAATAGGTAAAATGAAAATGTCGTTTGAAACCCTTTCTGATTGTAAAGTAGCCTGCGCCAATGAGTATAACACTTAACAATATTCCAGTGATGACCAGACTAGTTGTAGAAAAATCATTTTCTGTAAATAATGATTTTGGTGTGAGCGAGATTCCTAGCCACGAGCAAAATAAAGTAATGCCTAATGATAGTACACCCAAATGATCGAAACGATACGCAATACCAAATAATACAATGGCCGGTAATAAGGTGGCCAATCCGTAACGCTCTCCAAAAATTGAGTATTGAAATTGCAAATACCCTTCGAAAGTTAAGAATAGCAATGTGCCAAGCAGCACTATGTAATCAAACCAGGGGTTGGATGATTCTATTTTCTCTACACTGAATTCAGGAACCTTTTTAAAGGCATAAACAAAACAGGCAATAGAAGTGAGACCAATAATACTTACAATAGAAAGGTGGCCGATGGTATCAATATTTTCATAAATAAGAATACCAAAAGAAGTTGCTATTAGCGTTACTCCTAAATAGAGTAGTATTCTTATATGCCAAAAAATTGAAAGGGGTCTTTCCTCAATAAATGAATTTAGTTTACTGAAATTATCGTTGTCAATAAAGCCTTGATCCAACAGATATTTTAAGGTTCTTTTCATTGATCATTATTCAATAGGCCCTTCAGCTCCACCATCCAAAACATATTTCCATGATCCATCAGCTTGCTGTTTCCAAACTGATATATAATATCCGGTACTTGTTTGTTCTACAGAATCGCGCGTTGTGAAATAGTATTTTCCATAGGTATAGCCTAATTCTCCCGATTTGGCAATTTCTGCTTTTAACGGTTTCCAGGTAAGCTCAATGTTGGAATCATCAATTTTAGAAAAGGATTCTGATAAATTGGATTTGCCAATGATGGGATAAGAACCTTGGCTCAGTTTAACAACTTCAGGGTCAGCATAGAACAGAAATGCCTCCACCATTCCATTCTCTTCCGACATAGCTGAAAACTCAGTATCAACTTCCATGAGAATACTTGAGTCTACTGACGTTTCTGACTGCGATTGGCAGGCAATTAGCACCGTTAAGGCAATTACATATAGTTTATTCATCGATAAAATAGTCTTTGTAAAATTGTATAGGATCGGGAGTGTTTGTTAAGGAATCCCAAAGTGTTTTTCTAATGCTTGAATATACTTTTAAAGAATCTTTTTCGGTGGCTATTAGATAGCCAACAGCTCCATCGCATGAAAAATATTCTACTTTAGATGGAATATGGTATCTTGAAACTTTCATTTCTTCATGTACTCTAAAAGTAGATTTTCTTATCAGCGATATATCATTCTGAAACTCCCCGGTCAGTTGTAACTCATGGCAATCTGTATTTTCCGGACCCATCTCAAAATTATGCTCCACTTGTCCAAAAGCTTGTAAAGAAAGCGTTAGTGCTAATCCCAATATCATTAGATTTGAAGTTGGCATGATTAAAGATAGTAATTTTACTCATTGCTTAGTTTGATACTTAATTTTGAAATTAATGAAAAAGCAAATTCTTTTTACACTATTAATAGCAGTTAGCTTTTCTTGTTTTGGGCAGAGTAAAACTTCCGAAAAGGCTCAGATGTCAGACCAACTTACTATGTCGGTACTATGGTACCAGCAGTCGGCTGAGATGAGGCAAGCCTATTATCAAGCCTATAATTACGCTAAAATGCTGGTAGATAATAAGTTAGAAACTATAAAAACGAAAAGACCAACGGCCGTTATTTTGGATATTGATGAGACAGTTCTGGACAATAGCCCCTACGAAGTTTTGTTAATTGATAGTGGCTGGACGTACAATAATAAAACATGGAAGCAATGGACAGATCAAGCCCGTGCCGAAGCTCTTCCAGGGGCGTTGGATTTTGTGAAATATGCAAAAGATAAAGGGGTAGAAGTATTCTATATTTCTAACAGAAATGTTGATGAACTTGAAGCAACCGTTGAGAACTTAAAAGCCATAGGATTCCCGAATGCGGAGGAGAAATTCATTCAATTAAAGGAAGAGACGAGTGATAAGACCGAACGCAGAAAGAATGTGACAGACAGATATGAAGTTCTTGTTTATGTTGGGGATAATCTAACAGATTATTCTGAGGCGTTTGGAGATAGAGAAGCTGATATGGGCAAAAAACTCGTTGACGAAAAGAGGCACGAGCTGCTCAATAACTTTGTGATGTTACCTAACCCTATGTATGGCGAATGGGAAAAAGCAATCTATGATAACGATTACTCTAAGAGTGATTCTATGAAGTTGGAATTGCGGAAAGAGAAGTTAATCAGATAGAAAAATCCCTGACCAATTGGTCAGGGATTTTTCTTACTCCACAATTTTTATCAGTCCAACTTGATCTTCACTTGCTGAAATTAAATTCCAGCCTGGCGCAGCTTGAGCATCCTTACTCGCCATAATTCTCCATCTATATACTTTACCAACTTCAAGAGCTGCAACTGTCGCATTGCCGTCTTCATTATACTGAATTGAAGTTTGACTGCTTGGTATCTCAATGTTTTTGACAGAAGCCGTGCCATCTTGTTGAATTCCACCCCAAATAACTTCGCCTGTAGTGGCATCAGTAACCTCTATCACATAATCACTGGTAGATGGATAGGCTACCCAATTAAATACTGGCGCAGTATCAGTAGTCTCAAAGGGAGTAACTGAACTAAGTGTATTGGTAGGTGCAATTAATTCAACAGAACCTGTTACAGCAAAATCTTGCTCTTCTGCAGTACCAACAATGCTTACTTGAGGCTCGCCAAATTTAAATATGTTATTGGGGTCCATTACCAGGTTATCATTGGCAAATGTAGCTCGTGCAATGTACGTTCCATCAGGAATATTTGATAGTATATAAGCGCCACCATTAGTAAAAGTTGAGAGCCCTGGAATAGTTTCTTTGGTTTTAGGGTGAACTAATGCTACATCAACTTCAGCATTTTCTGTAGCTAAAAATTGTAGTTGACCGGTCAAGCTTCCACCGGCTCCTTCGTTAAGCTCTATATCTACATTTTCAGTTTCAATATCTAATGCCACGGTAGCAGAAGCATTACCAGAATTATAACCTGCAATAAAACCTTCAACTAAATAGTTTCCTGTTCCCACATTAAACATTTTATATACACCTTCAGAGTTACTAACTGACGAATAAGCTTCGCCACCACCTTGAGCAACTATTAAAACACCTCCAATACCAGTGCCTCCGCTGGTTACCTCACCGCTTATCAAACCCAGATTATTATCATTTGACTCAAAAAGGGTTATATCTTGTGTGATTGTTACTCCGGCCTCAATTGTAAAAGGAATACCAGAAACTCCTTGAGCAGGAACACTGAAATATCCCTGTTTGGTGACTTTGGTAAAGTAAGTTCCGGGTTCCAGATTTACAGCATAGTTGCCATCAGCATCAGAAACAACTGTGTTTATAGGTGTATTGGTATCTGAATTGAAAACGATAATGCTGGCATCTAGCAAGCCAGTACCATCGGCCCCATCTGTAATAGTGCCACTCAACGTTCCAGTGGCAGGAGCACCGTCATCTCCATCATCGCATGAAGAAAAAATGACTAATAAAGCTAATAGACTATAAACTATGTTGATTTTCATAAATTCAAATTTGATTGTAGATAACCATGTATTACCGGCCATGGCGAACATGTAACCTGGCATGTAAGCTATACGATAAAATTAACTAATAATTTATCTATACCACTGATATTCAATGGAGTTCAGAGACAACTTATTAAGTGATAATTTTTAAAACCAGCTTCCGCCTAAATCTCTGAATGGCCATGGAATGGCCGCTAGAATAAGTAACAAACCCAGTAAATAGAAAAGCATGATGGACTTGAATTTTTTACCATCCATTGCAGTTCTTTTAGCCTTACTATAACCAACAGTAATTAGAATTACAGCCAGCACCATCATTATAACATGCTCTACAAGAAAGAAACGTAGAACGTCCGATTTCATCGAAGAAGCAGCAAATACTACTTTAGGGCTTATAAAATATAATACCACACCAAGAAGGAATTGTATATGAGTGAAAATAAGTGCGAAAAGTGCCTTTTTCTTGTCTTTAGAAGAAAATGTAACGCCACCTTTTGTTTTTCCAAAACTGTTTACAATGGCTATTATTAATGTGGCTAGAACTAACCATCTTAAACCAGAATGTGCACTTTGCAAAATCTCATACATAGTAAATCGTATTATTTTCGATTAAAGATACTTTGGAAAAATTCTACTTCAAAATATCAATTTTTGTCTTATCACTTACATATTCTTCGGCCATCTTTACTGCCTCATATGTATTAACAACGCCTCCGGTATTTGATAACTCAGAAAAGGATATTAACTCAGATGTGCCTGGTAAATAAACTTTTCTTTTACCATGGCTCACCACAGAAGCTAAAATAATTTCTTTTAGCTCTTTTGGTGTCAGTTCCGGATAGTAGGATTTAAGTAATGCTGCCACACCTGTCACCATTGGAGCTGCCATACTCGTTCCGTCAAATTCTTCATACGTATTATCAGGAGTAGTACTGTAGATGCCTACTCCGGGAGCAAACAAGTCAACCCCTTTTTTACCATAGTTAGAAAAATCACTCGCAAAATCTTTGTTGGTTTTTGATGCCGAGGCTCCTACTTCAATCCATGTAGTTATTTCATCTCCATTGGTAAGAATACGAGAGGGGTAATGTGTTACTGAATCAATGCTTGTTTCTTCATTACCAGCGCCATGCACAATGAGAACTCCATTTTTTTCGGCATACAGCGCTGCACTGTCCACCAAATGTTTATTGAGCGAATATTGTTTGCCAAAACTCATATTAATTATCTGTGCGCCATTATCAACCGCATAGAAGATAGCATTGGCTACGTCTTTATCTCGCTCATCACCGTCTGGCACAGCACGAATGGGCATTATTCGAACATTGTCGGCAATGCCTTTGATGCCAATATCATTTGTTCTGATTGCGCCAATGATCCCTGAAACATGAGTTCCATGAGAGGGGTCTGGCCCTAAGACATCATTATTACCATAGCCAACCTCGGTAAGGTTAGTGAGATCATCCCCCACAACAGAGCGGTAATCTGCATCAAGATCTAAGTTCTTGAGTTGTTCTTCATACAGTTCAACAGCTTCAGCAAAAATGTTATCAACAGAACCATAATATTGGTTCACGATTTTCATGAATCGCTTGGCATTATAAACCGATGAATCTTCATCTGCCAGCGCAAGAATATTTTCCAATGCCAGTGTATCTTGATTCAGCTTTCTTTTGAGAAGTGATGAATAAACATTGTAATTGTAATCCAGTTGTTTGAAGTAATCCAAATTTTCAACTGCCTCGGCATATTCTTTATTATATAAGTCTTTTACCTCTTTATAAAGCAAATACTCAGAGTTATTGATAGTATCTGAGCTAATTGAATCAATACCATATTTCTTATCCAACAATTGATAGATCCGTGCATACTCGTAGGTCTCGAAATGTACATTTCCTTTCTCTCCGCCTAAAAAATTCCAGCCATTTATATCATCCACATAGCCATTATCATCATCATCAATACCATTGCCCGGAATTTCATCTTCATTTACCCAAATAATGTCGGCCAAATCTTCATGATAGATGTCTACACCTGAGTCTATGACCGCTACCAGTACCGTTGTGGATTTTTTATTCTTTAATATGGAATTATAGGCTTTTTCTGTACTTGTGCCTTCTACCTTATCGTGTTTGGAGTCTAACAGAAACCAATCATTAGTTGCAGAATTACCATCAGAGGTGTTTTGTGCAATTATATTTTGTAATGAAATCAGAATCGCAAATAAAGTGACGATCAATCCCCTCATATCCATAAATTATATGCTTTCAAAATTTAGCTTAAACTGTAAATGTAGCCGATTTTTCAACTTATAGTAACATGCAGATAACATGAAGGTTCCTAAATTCCGGAAAATAGACGAATTCTAAGAAAATCTTACTTCAGTAGGCTATGCACTTATTGTGATTTAGTGGTGCACTAACATCCTGCTACATTTGTAGTGTAATAAGTTAACGTATTCTTAGAATGATGTATTATATCTGCTTATTGTCTTTGGCTTTGTTTTTCGGTACATTCTTTTGGGCGGTTGCTAAGGAAGCGGGTATTAGCATCAAATGATATAGCGCTTAGCTTACAATTCCTCATTTAATTCCGGGATAATCCTTTAATCGCTTCTTATTTTTCCAGAACATCTGTTACTTTAAGATGTTGTATACTAGAAGATGATTGCAGATAAAATACATATATCGGAGCGGTTTCTGGCCGTTCGTTCTCAAACAGAAAAAATTTGCGAACCACTTAAAATCGAAGATTATGTGGTTCAACCCATCGTGGATGTTAGTCCTCCGAAGTGGCATTTAGGTCATACTACCTGGTTTTTCGAAACGTTCGTTTTAAAGCCAAATCATAAAGGTTATCAGGAGTTTGATTCCAATTATAACTACTTGTTTAATAGTTATTATGAATCTGCCGGTGCCCGTGTTATTCGCACCGATAGGGGTAATATCACCAGACCTGGAGTTGAAGAGGTGATGCAGTATCGTGCTTATGTAAACGAGCACATGCGCGAGTTTCTAAACACGAACTATGATGAGAGGTTAGAAAGCTTAATTGAATTAGGGCTACAACACGAGCAACAGCATCAGGAACTATTGATATATGATATCAAATATATTTTAGGTAAGAATCCTCTTTTCCCGGCTTATTCAAACAATCCAAGGGCAGAGTCATCTGACAAAACTCCATTAGAATGGTTAGAAATAAAAGAAGGAATTTATGAGATAGGGTATAATGACGCAGGATTTAGCTTCGATAATGAGCACGGTTATCATAAAACCTATTTGAATGACTTTGCTATTGCTAACAGGTTGGTGACAAACAGAGAATATCTTGAGTTTATGGAAGCTGGTGGATACGAAAATTTTAGACATTGGCTTTCTGAGGCTTGGGAATGGGTGAAAGAAAATGAAATTGAAGCCCCTGAGCACTGGCATAGAGTAGACGGGCAATGGCATCATTATAATCTTAATGGCGGCTTAACAGCCATTAATATGGATGCACCGGTAACGCATATCAGTTTTTTTGAAGCCGATGCCTTTGCAAAATGGAAGGGATTAAGATTGCCTACTGAGCAAGAATGGGAAGTAGCGTGCCTCAACTTTGGGTTGATAGATTCAAATTCAAATTTTAGTGAGAGTGGACAATATGAGCCTGTACCATCACAAAACAATAATCAGTTGAATGGTGATTGTTGGGAGTGGACGGCCAGTGCTTACCGACCTTACCCATACTACAAAGCCCCGGAAGGAGCGGTTGGCGAGTACAACGGTAAATTTATGGTTAACCAAATGGTGCTGAGAGGTGGGTCGTGCGCAACGCCTAGAGATCATATAAGGCCAACCTATAGAAACTTTTTTCACCCACATTTACGATGGATGTTCTCGGGCATTCGATTAGCAAAAGATATATGATTGAAACAAAAACGAGTCAGTTTGCAATTGATGTGCTTAACGGACTGAAAGAGACACCCAAAAGGCTGCCAAGCAAGTATTTTTATGATAAGAAAGGGGATAAGCTCTTTCAAGATATTATGAAGCTGGATGAGTACTATCTCACGCGCACAGAGTACTCAATCTTCGAATCGAATAAGCAAGGAATTTTAGCAGCTTTTTCCAATGGTGTTAATGAATTTAATCTCATAGAGTTTGGCGCAGGCGATGGTTATAAAACCAAGGTATTGCTTCGCCATTTTCAAGAAGAGGGTGCTCATTTTACTTATATGCCCATTGATATTTCAGGCAACGTACTACGAATATTGGAAGAGGCTCTGAAAGATGAAATGCCTGATTTGCATGTGCAGCCTAAGCAAAACGACTATTTCAAGGCACTGAAAGACTTGCAGGATAGCCCCAATAGAAATGTAGTGTTATTTCTAGGCTCTAACATTGGTAATTTTACCGGTGACCAGGCCAATAAATTCTTAAAGGAGTTAAATGATTCACTAAACCCGGGCGATCTATTGTTCATTGGTTTTGATTTAAAGAAGAATCCGGACGTTATTTTGGCTGCTTATAACGACTCAAAAGGGGTTACGAAAGAGTTTAACATGAATTTGTTAGACAGGATCAATCATGAATTAGATGGTCATTTCGACCGGAGCAAATTTTTACATAAGCCCATTTATAACCCCATGACGGGCACTACTTCGTCATTTTTGGTAAGCACGGAGAAACAGTCTGTGTCTGTCGTGGATGAAACATTCCACTTCGAAGCCTGGGAAGCTATTCACATGGAAATCTCCCAAAAGTATGACCAACCTATGATTGAACAGTTGGCCGCTGACTCAGGCTTTGAGATTGTTGGTGGCTTTACCGATGATAAGAAGTACTTTTTGAATTCCGTTTGGAGGAAGGGTTAATACTGCAGAAAGAATTACTCCCGATAATCATTTTCTTTAATTTGTTAGAATTTACCGAGTTAACTATAATAAAACTGATGCTGTAGTTGTATCAAAGTATATTATATATTCATAGAATGCAGGGTCAAACTTGAAGTAATAATCACTCGGATTATTGTTAAAGGCTGCACCGATTTCGAAAATTTCAATACTATTGGCAAATGCATCATTCCATTCTCCATATTTTTGCAAGTCTATTGTCTTTAGTGCAAATACAGATTGTTTACCTTGAGACATTACGAAGTTGATTGAATTGGTTTTAGGATTTGCATTAATAGTTTGAGTCTGAAGCTCCCTAAATTGATCACCGCGTTGTGTTACAGCAGTGAACGAACCTCTCGAAAAAAGAAAGCCGATGGTTGTGTAGTCGGTGGTTAAATCTTGTTTGAGTCTATGTCCCATGGAGCCGCCCCCACCATAATTAGGCTCATCGGCAATATGCCTGTTATGCGCCCACAATACAATTTTATTTCCATCGAAATAATCATTAAACCAAACTGTGTTTTCAGCCATGTATTTATCACGATAGTTGATTGTATAGTCTCCACGGTAATATCTTACAATTGATACTTGTTTGATTACTTCTAATATTCTTACATGGAGCTTAAATTCTCGCTCAGAGCTTACTTCAATTAACTCTTCTTTATAATTGGTCATTAAAGCTTTAAGCTCATCGATTTTTTCTAAATAGGTTTCAAATTGTTCTAATGAATAGGCAGCAAAATAACCTTCAGAGGCACTTTTGGCTTCAATAAGAATCTCATCAGCACTTGCGAAGAATGTAGCATCAGTTTTATTTAAATAACTTCTTACCATGCCTGGGTGAAAGGTGTTAAATTGACAATCAACTCCAACATACTGCAATTTGTCTTCTTCTGATTTGCTTTGATTGTAGTTACTCATCCAAACAAGAAGATTTTTCACTTCCTCGGTTCTCCAAGTCCAAAAGTGCATTTTGGATTTCATTAATTCCTCAATTTCATTCGATGCACCCCTCTGCACAGCATCGTTTATTAATAACGATTCTCCAAAATCTGCTTCAAATGCAAATACTTTGAAATCATGGTTCTCTACAAAATATTTGAAAATTCTATGTTTAGAATCAAAGAATTCGGCTGTTCCATGTGTGGATTCACCCAAGGCAATGATCTTTTTATTCGCCAGCGGATCTAAAAAACTCAATTCTTCATCACTCCAATCCAACGGGTTGATAGTAAGTGGTTTAAGCTCCTGGTCAAGAGTTTCCACCAGGGCTTTAGTTTGAGTGTCAAGAATTATTTCTTCGTCATCTTTACAACTTGAAATAAATAAACTCAGAAGAATTATTGAACAACTAACCCAGGGGGTTTGAGAGAGAAAAAATCGATCCATGATAAATCAGATTAAGTTAAAAATAAACAAATTAACTAGTTCTTTAAGATCGATTCTTACCCAAGATACATCTCAGAATTCAAAACGGCCTTACTTTTAGCTAATATTTACGTTCAGTGCTTATTTCAAACCCAAACTTTACCAAATAACCAAAAACCTCATTACATTTGCCCTCCCCAAATGCGCACGTGGTGGAATTGGTAGACACGCCAGCTTGAGGGGCTGGTGACCGTTTAGGTCGTGGAGGTTCGACTCCTCTCGTGCGCACTTTCAACTCTCATTTAATCAAATGGTAGTTCATATTTTTCAATAGACACTTGTTTTAAGCATAAGGCCGTCAGTTTTGTGCTTAAAAACAACAATGAAAATATACCAGCTTTTAGCACTCACTTTTTTATTATCCTGCACTAATTCAGATTCAGAAATTGAGCCTAGCAGTTTTGAAGTAATTTCACCCGAAGAGGCAGGGCTTACTCACCAGTTTGTCGATGGACTGGTAAATGATGCAGCAGAATTACCTAACATCTACAGTTTTGTAGTGCTGAAGAATGGTAAGTTATTAACCGAAAATTACTTTAATGGTAAGAATAGAAACTCGTTGCTTCATATTAGGTCAATAACTAAGAGTGTTTCTTCTTTATTGATTGGCCAGCTAATTAGTACTACCAAATTGTCAGAAGATGATTATATCGAGCCTTATTTCACTAATTATTGGCAAGATTCCAAACATCCTTATTCAGATCAAATACAACTGAGACATCTACTTGATATGACCAGTGGCTTTGAATGGGATGAATCTGCCAATGCCATTCAATGGTATACTCAAATTTCTGATACTTGGGGCTTTTTCTTTGATCATGCCACTGCTTACCCACCAAATACCTATTGGAATTATAACTCTGGTGGAGTGTCTCTTTTAGCAAAAGTTATAGGTGAAACTGCTCAAATGGATTGTCTGAAGTATGCTGATCAGGTATTGTTTACTCCACTTGAAATAGAAGAATACACCTGGGAGCGCGATGGTTTGGGTAATATAAGAACGGATGCAGGTTTACAATTAAAAGCGCTGAACCTGGCTAAGATAGGACTTGTCGTTATGAATCAGGGAAGGTTTGATGATAACCAAGTTCTTGACTCTCAGTGGATAGCAGAGTCATGGAACCCTAAAATAAGATTAAGTGGAAGTATGGGTCCGATTACTTCATTGGCATATAACAATTTATGGTGGATAGGTGAATATAGGGAGTTGTCCGTTTATTTTGGTTTGGGTTATGGCGGACAACTCCTGTTATGTGTTCCTTCTTTAGACCTGGTTGTAGTAGCCAATCATAATTTTGAATTGAATCCTAATGTAGCTAACACCCATTCTGAAAAGTTCTTAACAGCTATATTCAAGCCATTATTGGATGAGTTGATTGATTAGGTAAATCTATATTTTTATCCGTTCAGCTTTTAAAGGATTTACTTTATTCGTTTCATTTCGAATTCATCAATGATTAACCACGAACTACGGCCTTCATATTTGCGAGTGTGCTTGTAGGTATAAACTTCTGACTTAGGATCATATTCGTGGACTCGTTTTATCTCAAATACGCCAAAATTATCTTCACCGGATGATTCGTATCTAAAAGCATTTTTTTCCACATGCCAGAGAATGGAATCACCTAATAACTGATCAGGCATATTCAACCAATGGTTAGTCCAAATAGAATCATTTTGGTAGGTTCTGATTGATGCTCCTAAGAATGAGCCGTCTTGTTTGTACCATAAGGCATTATGTCCAAAACCTTCCAATGTTGGAGTTACTTTTAAGGTTAGATCTTCTAATACATCATACTCGCCACTACCATCCAGTCGGAGTGATTTATTAGTGCCTTTCCACTCTCCTAATATCCATAGATTCTCTTGTGCCTGAAGAGCATCACAACTGATTACAAGTAGTACTATTACTAAAGATTTCTTCATCGTTAATTTCGTTTTTTAACAATGATATGGCTCTTCCCTAAATGGGTGATTTTTAATTGATTGTAACTAATCCCATTTGATTAAATAGGAGAAAATGCTAAGATTGGCCTGTGAATCCCAATTTGATTGCCATCATATTGTCCTATAGTGTTGTACAGGGTTTTCTAAGTGCGTTATATGCTTTTATGAAAATCCGAAGGCCTTTTTTAGGAATTGCACTGGCTGCTATCTCTTTGCTTATTCTGGTTTACATGTATGAACACTATGGTTGGTTTTATGACTATCCGCAGTTTATTTGGGCCTTTCCACCGGTTTGGTATGTTATTGGGCCTGCGTTTTATCTTTTCATCAAGAGGCATATTGGCAGACGTTTAGAGCGCATAGATTGGTTTCACTTATTTCCTTTTGTAGTTTTTTACATTTACCTGTTCCCATTCTATTTAAGACCAGCACAAGAGCGGATTCATACTTTTATCAATTTTTGGGAACCAGAGGTTTACACAATTGATCCGCATCATTACTTATACCAGTTGCATTTCTTATTCTATGCTATGTTGTCACTAAGAATCTTGAGGTCGGGTCAAAAAGAGCTTAAAGAGTTCTCCTCAGATTCTAATATTATCAATTATGAGTATATAGGTAAGGTTATTCAGCTGATGCTGATTTTCTGTTTTGTAGGACTAATCTATTATTTGTTAGTTGATTTGAAAGTGATTGTTCCCGGGTGGAATTACTCGCCAATCATTTACATTACACTCTCAATGCTCATTCACCTCACAACTTATTACTCATGGTCAGAAAAGCCAATTGAAGGAACGGACACTATTGAAAAATACATTTCAAGTGGCCTTACCGATGCTCGTATGTCTGAAATAGTAGATCAGGTGGTTTTACATATCGCGAAAGAAAGTGTTTATAAGAATGCAGACTTGAGATTGAAAGACGTTTCTAATGAATTGAGGATACCATCTCATCACATTTCGCAATCTATAAATCATAAGCTCAACCAATCATTTTTTGATTTGGTCAATACTCATCGTGTAGAGGCATTGAAGGCCAATATTGGTAAAGAAGAATATAAGCACTTAACTCTGGTTGCTGTAGCAGAAGAGTTTGGTTTTAAGAGTTCAAGTTCATTCTTCAGGATTTTTAAAAAGATAGCGGGTCTAACTCCAAAGGAGTATTTGAAATCAATTAATGAATAGCGTTTAATTATGAAGAACTACTACGAGTAAAAGTGGGACCACACGAGATTAATGTAGATATTATACAATGGATATGATATAAATAAAACCAACAATTAATACCTTCGACCCTACACTCGCAATACACTCAATCCTGAATGAAAGCAATCAATAAAGATTACCTTTTTTCAATATTTATCCTCTTTATTCTAATTCTGGTCCTTTTCTGGGGCATCCTGAATACCTATGCTTATACTGATGTGTATGAGTTCATTTTAAACGCTAAAAATGACAACTTCATCAATGTATTCATACAAGGAGGAAGACTGCTTTACGGAGTTTTAATAAAATCAATATTTAGCCAACTCAGTCTAGTAGAACATCTAAAATATGTTCGTCTTTTTTCATTGTTTGGGGGCTTTATATTATTAACAGTCTTATACCAAGTTTTAAGGTTTTACAAAGTTGAGAATATTTATGCGTTAGCCATCACTGTTTTGTTTGCCTGCAGTCCGTCATTCAATATTATCATTATTTGGGCGGCCACCTTTCAGGTATCATGGGCTTTGCTTATTGCATTAATTGCCGGATATATAGCTGTTGAGTTTAAGAGTAATACTTCAGTTTTCGTTAGCATAACTCTTGGAATTGTAGCGTTGAACCTCTATCAGCCTGCTTTTACTTTTTTTATAATCCCAGTTTTTATAAAGTGGTTAACTAACCGTGATTCACAAATTCTTTTGAAGCCTCTTATCGTGCATGTAGTCACATATGTATTTTACTTTATTACATACAAATTTTACCTATTCGGTCTTGATTTAAAACCATTAGAAAGAGGTGGGATTGAGTATAATATAGTCTATGACGTTCTACATTTTATAGCCGGTCCATTAAAGAAGTCACTCAGTTATAACCTTATTTTCGTATCAAGAACCTGGATGAAAGTTATTGCGGCATTTTCTTTAATAGTTATCATAATCAACTATATAGACATCAAAACATTTTCATCAAAATTGAGATCCAAAAATGTAGCAATAACAATAACCATTGCATCTGTATTCTTTGTGTTTTCTATGTTGCCTAATGTTATTTCATTAGATAAATGGATTTCGTTTCGATCAATGAGTACGCTGTTTTTGCTCGTGATCATTCATATCATATTTGCTTTAAGTAATGGGTTGAAGAATTGTTCATTTAAGCTTCAACTCGTATCCATTAGTCTTCTCATGATTGGCTCTATTTTTTCAGCTTACTACAATATAAATCATGGGTTTATTTCTATTCAAACAGCTGAATTTGAAATAGTGAAATCTGAAGTATCTAAAATTTCTGATGATAAATCTATGGTTTATATCAAACCAGCCTCAATGAACTCATTGGCGGAGATGGGCTATATCAAACGAGTTGTGACTGATGAATTTGGAAGATTTTCAACTTCTTCAGATTGGGTGCCAATTCCTATTGTTAAAATGGCCCTGGATGAGAAAATCAGAGAAAATGTTAGGGTCGAGGTATATGGAGGGCAGCCATTAAAGGAAAATGAAATTTTGGTAGATATCGAGAAAGAATTTAAAGAAAGATATTGGAGGTAACTACTCATTCTTCTTCTTAAAAACGTCTTTCAACTTCTTAAAGAAACCTTTCTTTTCTTCACCAAATTCTTTGGTCTTTGCTTTGTCTTTTTTGTCAATACCCAACACTTTTTGTAAAAAGTTCTTATCCTCTTTCTCACTCTCACATTCAACTACAGATAGCAGGTCATCAGATAATGTCGGGAACTTGGCAGATGTAATTGAGTTTAACGCAGATACTTTATTCATGTCTTTAAACATGCCTACAAAAATGGGTAGCGCCATGTGACCACCGCTGCCCAGAGCGGTAGTACGAAATCTTATTCTGGGATCATCAGCCCCCACCCATACACCAACGACCAACTTAGGGTTATAGCCAATAAACCAACCATCGGCATTCGATTGTGTGGTGCCAGTTTTACCTGCAACGTCATTCGTTAAATTGTACTTCCATCTTGCAGAGGAAGCAGTTCCTTCATCCACCACTGCTTTAAGCATATGATTCATCAATTGTGCAGTTTGTTGCTGAATCGCTCGCTGTGGGCTTGGAGTTTCTACTTTGTACAAGCTAGTTCCGTTATAGTCCTTAATTTCTTTTAAGAATACAGGTTGTACAGTTAAACCACCATTAGCGAATGTGCAATACGCCTTGGTCATTTCTAGCAAGGGTATGCTGGCAGTTCCTAAAGCCACCGAAGGTACTGAAGGCAATTTTTCATCAATACCCATTCGCTGAGCTGTTTCAACTACTTCATCTACGCCTACTTTTTCAACTAATTTTATTGTTACTGTATTTACTGATTTTGCTAATGCACCCGTAAATGAATATTTCATCACATTTTCACTGTCATCAGCATTACCGGGCGTCCAATCTTCCAAATTTTTGTAAACAGTTCTCGATGCAGATATATGGTCACAAGGATCTATACCTTTTTCGAGAGCGGCAGCATATACGAAAGGTTTAAAGGTAGAGCCTACTTGTCTTTTGGCTTTGAGAACATGGTCATACTGAAACTGGCTGAAGTCAATACCGCCTACCCATGCTTTTATATGTCCATTCGTAGGGTCCATTGCCACTAAGCCAGATTGTAAAATCATTAAATAGTGAGCCAATGAATCAATAGAAGATAGGTTCTTCTCTTGCATTCCGTCATGGGTAAATACATCCGTTGGATGCTTTGCTTTCAATGTTTTTAGTATCTCAGAATGATTGAGACCTTTTTTCTTTAAGTTTTTATATGTCGAGGATCTTTTAATGGCATCATCCAAAATACTTTTCTCAGAACTCCAAGGCTTACTAGTAGACCAATGATTATCAAACTGTTCTTGCAAGTAGGCCATATTACGACTCATCGAGGCTTCAGCTGCTTCCTGAATACGAGAATCAATGGTGGTGTAAATCTTTAGCCCATCAGCATAAATATTGTAATTCGTTCCGTCCGGTTTTTCGTTCTCCTCGGCCCACTTCTCCAGTTCAGGTCTAATGAAGGCCCTAAAATAAGTGGCCAATCCACTTTGTGGTGAAATTCGATTGTAATCAATTTCAACAGGAAGGGTTTTTAGTGAATCATATTTCTCTTCAGATAAATAGTCGTATTTCACCATCTGACTCATCACTACATTTCTGCGCTGCTGTGATTTATCAGGAAAAAGTCGTGGGTTATACGTGTGGTTTGCCTTAAGCATACCAACCAAAACTGCAGCCTCTTGAATTTCCAGCTCTTTTGCCTTTTTGTTGAAAAATCGCTGAGCCGCGAGTTCAATACCATAAATATTTTCTCCAAATGGAACAGTATTTAAATACAACTCAAGAATTTCTTCTTTACTGTAGCTGCTTTCAAGCTGAAATGCGATGAGGGCTTCTTTAATTTTAGTAACAGCAATATCAAATTTCGTATTGATTTCTCTTGGAAACATGTTTTTTGCCAGCTGCTGACTAATGGTGCTTCCACCACCACCGCTTCTGTCTTGTAGAATTACAGTCTTTATTACTACACGCAAAAGGCTGCGCGGGTCAACACCTTTATGCTCATAAAAGCGGGCATCTTCAGTGGCCACCAGCGCATTAATCACATGGGGTGAAATATTTTCATAAGAGGTAGGATTACGCTCCTGAACAAAAAATCGCCCAAGCAAAACGCCATCAGAGCTGTACACTTCTGTAGCAATGTTGTTCTTAATGTTTTGTAAGGATGATTCTGAAGGCAGTGCACCGAAATACCCAGCCTTAATTAATAGTACAAAAATGATAGCCAGACTCAGCCCGGAGAATACTATAACACCAATAAAACGTAAGAGATAGGAGAGAAGTGAGCGTTTCTTTTCTTTTCCTTTTTTAGCCATAGAACTGATTTAATACTGATGTTTTAGTTGTGGGGCAAAAATCGAATAATTTTACTCATTATACTTATCTTCGACATTCATTAATCGAATCTATATGGCTATTAACGTAAAACTACTTAAGAAAATATGTGAAGCGCCCGGTGTGCCCGGATATGAGAGCAAAATCAGAAAGATTATCATCGATGAAGTTACTCCATTAGTTGACTCAGTAAAGGTGGACAATATGGGTAATGTGATTGCTTTGAAAAAAGGAAAATCTTCTGAAAAATCTGCCATGGTAGGTGCGCACATGGATGAAATAGGTTTTATAGTTACACATGTAGATGATAAGGGCTTTGTGCGATTCACAACATTGGGTGGTTTCGATCCCAAAACCCTCACGGCACAACGCGTGGTAATTCACGGTAAGAAAGATGTAATAGGTGTTATGGGTACCAAACCTATTCATGTGATGAGTCCAGAAGAGCGTAATAGAATGCCGAAGATTAAAGATTATTACATTGATCTGGGGATGAAAAAGGAGGAGGTCGAGAAGATTGTTGGAGTTGGCGATCCGATTACCAGAGAGCGTGAGCTGATAGAAATGGGCGACTGTGTGAACTGTAAATCGATTGATAACCGCGTTTCTGTATTTATATTAATCGAGACGTTAAGAAAGCTTAAAAATGTACCTTATGATGTATATGGAGTATTTACAGTGCAGGAGGAGGTGGGCATTCGAGGAGCTAATGTGGCAGCCCACAGTATAAATCCAACTTTTGGTTTTGGTTTAGATACTACAATCGCCTTTGATTTACCAGGAGCGGCAGCGCATGAAAAAGTAACATCTTTAGGTGAGGGGGCAGCTATCAAAATTATGGATGCAAGTACCATTTGCGATTACCGAATGATTGACTACATGAAAAAGACTGCTGATAAGAAGAAGATAAAATGGCAACCAGAGTTACTTACTGCTGGTGGAACAGATACAGCAGGCATTCAAAGAATGGGTAAAGATGGAGCTATTTCCGGAGCAGTATCCATCCCAACAAGACATTTGCATCAGGTAATTGAAATGGCACATAAAGAAGATATTGATGGTGGTATTAAGTTGCTAAAAGTATGCCTGGAGGAATTAGATAAATACGATTGGGAGCATAGGTAATTAAGCTTCAAGGCGCAAGTAACAAGCTTCAAGCTTCAAGTTTTCATTCAAAATTTTAGCTTGTAGCTTGGAACTAAAAGCTTGTTACTTCACAATCAGCTGTCCGGCAAACGCAGCTCCAATTCCAAGAACAACACTCGCAGCAATGTAAAGAAATGAGGTAAACACTTCTTTACCAGACAAAAGGTTAAGGTTTTCCAAGGCGAAGGTAGAGAAAGTAGTAAAGCTTCCGCAGATACCTACAGCCAGTAATAATCTCATAGGTTCGTTAAGAAGATCTTTGGCAGCTAAACTCATAATTATTCCTAGTAAAAAACTGCCAATAATATTTACTGTAAAAGTGGAGAGAGGGAATGTCAGTTCAAAGCGCTTATCAATGAATAAATAAGTAACGTAGCGCAAGGTGCTTCCAATAAAACCGCCTAATCCAACCAACAGAATATTCTTTATCATTTCTTCTCTCTTTTAGCGATTTTCTTTTTTAGATAGGTAATCACTTTAGGGTATTCGGTGTGCTCCTGCATAGAAAGGCTGAGCCGTTTTTGATCCTCAAACAATATTTCGAGTTCCTTATATTTTCCACCGGCAGTTTTAATGGTGGTCTCATGCCACATTTTCACATCATTCAAGTCGTATATTTTTTCATTGAAGCGCGTAGGAAAATTGATAATCACATTCCCTTTACCAAATCGAACCACCTTGTATTTGAAAATCATACGAAAAAGAAGACCTAACCCTATAGGCCCGAAAATGAGAAAAAGGGCATAGTGGTACCATTCTGGTTTCTCAGCGCCAAATACATATCCTACAGAATAGCCACTCACAGAAAGACAGGCAGCCACAAAAACTCCTAACGAAAATAGTGTTCCTACTTTGGGTTTAACGATGATCATAAATTCAAAAATAGAAGAATAATACTACTTGAAACAAGCCAAATCTCTTTTTGTCATTCAGGCCGTGAGCAGGAATCTCGAACTAAATCAGATTCTGAGCTGACCTTCACTTAATATTTCATATTAAGGAAACTGATAAGTAGGCTTTTGATTTAATACCGTTTCAAGACTTCGCTGTACAAGCTCGCCCATAGTTTTGCATTCCAGAAAAGAGTCGTTCTTATAGTGTTTGGCTAAATCTTTGGCTAGCGATTTCACATTTTTAGGTGTAGATAAGTTATCTGACGACATAGCGTGTAAAAGCTCAATCGTTTTTTCTTTACTGGCTTTATACCTGTGTGCAATTAACGACCTTTCTTCTTTTTGGTATTGCTTCACGGTTTCTGGTGTCATGCATTTAAGTCCAATTTTTATGAGTGGGTTGTTTTGTTTAAAATATTGTGGCAGATAAATGGCCTTTCTTCCTTCATAGGATTGCTGATCGAAATCAATGGCCCTAATTCTGTAATCTACTTCTTCAAAATCTGGCGTAATGTCAATGACAAAATTGCTAGAGTGCATATCTCCTAATAGGCGAACAAAACAGCGTTCATTAAATTTTACAAACTCTTTAGCGATTCGAATTTCATTCAAATTCTTATCATTCAAATGATATTTCATAAACTGGTCGCCCGGTATACCCACAATGTGTTCCTCAATAAGGGTTTCCTTATTTACTACATAACTTATCCTGTTTGGTGAAAGCAAATGCTCAAGCTCTAAACCATATACGCGCGATGCATCGGCATTTTTTATGTAGAAGTAATCGAAGTTATCGTTAATACGATTGACAATTCGAATTCTAAAAGGCTGAGTATTGCCAAATACACATAAATCAATACGGTCAACAAAAAGATGCTCCATCACAGATAAATCGCCATCGGCTTTTAATATGGCGTAAATGGTTTTCACACTATGGTGGATGTCCTTCATCTCATCTTGAGGGTAAAAAACCGTTTCCCAAAGTGTATCTTTTCCCTTATTATCGATCAGAGCAATCGAATTATTATAACGGAGGAGGTCCTGATAATTAATGGGTAACTCAATCTCACGATCGTATTTGAGCAGGTAGCCTCTAAGAGCTTTACTGATCTTATAAATGTTCTTTTTCTTGCTGATTATGGCCATAAAACAAAATCGAATTATGAATTGGTATAAATAAAGATCAATATAAAGGCAACCACAGTTAGCGATAGGCCAATCATAAAGACATTATAGGATATTTTAAGAAGTCGGTACTTCTCCTTAAGAACCTTGCCAAGGTTATATAAATCCATTGACATGCTATCATATAAATCTTCCTGATTTTCTTTCAGACGTTGAAGGTATGATTTGAATTGTTTTTTAGTTACTCCCAAAAAGTTACCAAAGTAAAGCAAGCTCATGTCGTTGTTATTTAATTTATCCCAATCAATATCTTTTTGGGTAAGCTTTGGTCTGGCAGATAAAACTGCAAACACCACAGATAAGAGAGAACTGATAAGAAGCGTAAATATAGGTACAGTGAATCTGAGGTTTTCAATAATATAAGATTCTCTAATACTCAAGCTGGCACCAGAAAGGGTAACAATTACCGATATTAGAATAGTATTGATACTAATCATCATGTTCGCCTTGCCATCGGCAATAGCACTTAAATTAATATGTGTTCTGTAGCTAGACCGGTAGAGTGTATCAATGCCTCTTCCCAAATCCTTTCCAGTATTTGTTCTGGTTGTTATTTTTTGAGCAGTTATAATATTTTTTCTCTGCCTCTTAATATTCTTAGATCTTCTACTACCATAGAGTGATTTGGCCTCTTTTGTTAAGAAGTTCGTTTCTACTAGATAATCATACCTTCTTTGTTCCCAATCTTGTTCGGTATACTCTTCATCTAGTACTTGTTTTCGCTCTATTCTCAATAGCTCACTTCTTCTAAAAAATCTTTTCTTACCAATATCTGAGATAATAGCATCATGCAATATTTCGTGCAGTTTAGATCTTTTAGCACCTGCTTCGCCAGAACCCTCAATAAGATCAACAATCTGATTTGCTCTTTCCTTATTAAAATCATTCTGAGATAGAAAATCTCTTGCCTCCTTAATGCTGTGAGAAATGAAATTTTCATAGTCGTATAAATAACCACTATTTACAAACCACGCTGCGAGCAACACCTGCTCACATTCATTTATCGTTAATCCTGCTTCATTACATAACTCTTTTGCAATTGAAACAATACTTTGAGTGTGAGACCAATTGTGGTAATTCAGAGAACTACTGTCATTCTCTTTAAATTTCTTGTGGAGATAGTTTTCGGTTTTTTTGAGTATAGCTGTAGGCTGATCCATTCCTTTAAATATAAAGAATATTAGTAATGATGGTCTGTATGAGCGAGGTCATGTTTAAATTTAGATAAGCCTAAAAATAAATTTTGATATATAATTATAATTGAATTAGCTTTGTGTAAATAAATAGGCATTAATGAGTTTCAAATACTGCATAGCATATTTTTTAATTGTATTTAATAGTATTGTTCAGGCGCAAACAAGCATCTCCGGTAAGGTCTTGCATGAGGGTGAGCCTATCGTTGGTGCAACAGTCCAAATAGTAGGCACAAAGACCGGAGCGGTGGCTGACGTTAACGGTTATTTTAAAATAGAGAATGTAGAATCAAATGAAGTGTCGCTCGAAATACGGGCGATTGGTTATAAGCCCACAACAAAAACAGTTAAAATCTCATCAGGTGAGAACCAACAATTGAATATAAATTTAGAAATAAGCAACCTGGGACTTGATGAAGTGGTGATAACAGGCACCATGCAACCAAAGTATATAACAGACTCTCCCGTAAAAGTTGAAGTAGTTACTTCTAACTACATGAACACGTTTACTCCCGCAGCAGCTTCTTCTATCGTTGAAGGTATTAAACTGGTTAATGGCATTCAGCAAGTTACAGCCTGTGGCGTTTGCTTTACAAATAGTATTAGTATAAATGGCTTGCCAGGCCCATATACAGCCATTTTAATGGACGGTACGCCTATTTACGGAAGTCTTGCATCGGTGTATGGTTTAAATGGCATACCATCAATGATAATCGATCGATTTGAGGTAATTAAAGGCCCAAGCTCTACTCTTTATGGTTCTGAAGCAGTTGCCGGTGTTATCAATGTGATTACTAAAGATCCGGATAAGCAACCTTCTTTTTCTGTAGATGTTATGGGTACTTCGCACTTAGAGTCTTTTGGCAATATTGCAGGAACAATAAAGGGAGAAAAAGCCAGTGGTTTTCTGGGTCTCAACTATGCATATATTAATGATTTTGATGACGATAATAAAGATGGCTTTGGAGATAATATTAATCTTGACAGATACTCATTATTTACTAAATGGGATATAAAAAGGCCTAGCAAAAAACGATTTACAATAGCCGGTAAAGTGTATTATGAAGACAGGCGCAATGGCGTTGAAGAATTTTTAGTGAATAGAAATTATAAAGAATTACGCGGGAGTGATGAAGTGTATGGCGAAAGTATTTATACGGAGAGAGCAGAGCTTTTTGGTACATACCAGTTAAACTCCTTGGAGAACATACGATTGGATTATTCTTTTTCAACCCATAATCAGGATAGCTATTACGGAGCCGACCATTATAAAGCAGAACAACATATCGGTTTTGCCAATTTAGTGTGGGATAAGCCATTGGATAGCCACAATTTGATAGTTGGACTAACCAACAGGTATCAAAGCTATGATGATAATACTGTGGCTACGAGAGATTCTACCTCAAATGGAATCGTTAATAAACCAGACAATCAATATATACCCGGTGTATTTGTACAGGATGAATGGCAGATATCTAAAAAATTTATGATGTTAACGGGTGTGAGATTAGACCATTATAATTTGCACGGACCTATACTTTCCCCAAGGCTTAACCTTAAATATAAGCTCGGACCATGGACATCTGTAAGAACTAATTTAGGAACAGGTTTTCGTGTTGTGAATCTATTTACTGAAGATCATGCATTTGTATCCGGTCAACGAGAGGTAGAAATACAAGGAGATTTAAAACCTGAACAATCTTATAATGCATCCATCAATATAAATCATGTGTATACCATTGGTGAAAGCCAGGGTATGATAGATATAGATGCCTATTATACTTACTTTACTAATAAGATTATACCTGACTATGATACTCCAAATAAAATCATTTATGCGAATACAGAAGGGCATGCCATTACCAAAGGGTTAGGGTTTAACGTAAATCACGATTTTCAAGGACCACTGGCAATTAGCGTAGGTTTCAACTGGCAAGACGTTACTCAAACAGAACCGAATGAGTTTGAAGAACTTGTTACTTCAGATATTGAATTTGCCCAACAGTATTCGGGTGTGATAACGGCTAATTACGAATTTAAAAGGGCGGGAATAACACTTGGCTATACAGCACGGCTTTCCGGACCAATGGCCCTGCCGGAGGTATTTGATTTGGATGAGTCTGGCAACCCTTTACCTAATGCAAGACCTACCGAATCGGACCCATTTTACATTCATAACTTTCAGGTGACAAAATCATTTAACAAGGGTTGGAGTGTGTATGGAGGTCTTCAAAATATATTTGATTATAGACAACCTATATCACCTTTAGTAGGTTTTAACGATCCTAATGCAAATATTGGATTCAGCGAATCATTTGATACATCCTATGCCTTTGCGCCAATTCATGGAAGAGAGCTATATTTAGGAGTTCGTTGGAACCTTAACTAATATAATTTGGAAGATGCATTTGATCCTGTAAAAGCGCGACAAGAGCTTGAAGAATTGATGAGGTATCGAATGCCCTTCGGTAAATTCAAAAATACCCGTTTAGTAGAGCTACCGGTAGAATATTTAATATGGTTTAAGCGTAAAGGCTTTCCTGCGGGAAAATTAGGCAGATACCTTCAAATAGTCTTAAGTCAAAAAGGGGGTTAATTGGATAAAAGCGAATCTCCGTTAGATATAGCTACCTGCATCACCACTTTAACACTGTCCATTTTGTTTTTTTGAGTTGTCAGGTAATCGACTTTTTCCTGGTGAGACATACCCTCCATATTTGGCTTAAATTGGCGCATCCAGCCCATCATAGCTTCATCTGCTCCTTCAATTTTGTCTACCGCAGAAACATACACACTTGATTCAGTTGCTTTACCTGCTTCCCTTAGCGAATCAGACATTTCTATTAACCTGCCTTTGATCTCCATCATACTTTCCATTTTAGGCATCATTTCGTCATGCACTGCCATTACCTCATCATACAACGACTTTTCAATTTGTTCTTCTTTAGGAAGCTCAGACTCTTCTGTTGAATTAGCTTCTTCCTGCGTTTTATTTCCAGCACAAGATATGGCTAACAGGCAAATAGATAGGGTAAAGAATTTTATTAGATGGTTCATAGAGCTGATTAAAATTTATCAAAGTTAAGGAAAGGTATTATGGTCTAAAAAGGCTCATTTTAATTATTTATTGATTTATATAATTAAAAAAATTCTAAATAAAATAATATTTAAAACACCTAAATAGCTGAAATTGAAGAACTTACTATATTTTCTTTGTTTTGATTACTTTAAATATTTACATTTCGGAGTTAATTTTTTAAACTTTTACTATCATTTTTTTAATATGCTAGCTGATTATAGCATAGTGAGATCAACTTACCAGTGCTTGATTCCATTCAGGCTCAGGGGAATAATTTGGTTTTTTTGTTGGGTTGGTAACTATTTTAATTTGCCAAGGCTGTGTATTCAACAGGCTCAACACCATCAATTTTTTAGACTTTAACGCCATGAATACTTTCCGAAAATCATTAATTGTTATTTTATTTTTCACTGTTACTACAGCTCTTGCACAGATTCCTGACAATGTAAAAAGTTATGCAGTAATAGGTGTCTTTAATTTGGAATCGAATGCCCAAAGGTTTGCCGATTTTTATGCAACTAAAGGCTTAAAGACAAGTGTACGTGAAAATAATTTCAATAACCTTCACTATGTATACGTGCATGAGTCCAGCGATGTAGAAGAAGCCAGAAGTAGGGTATTATCTATACGCGAGCAATTTTCTGCGTTAGGAAAAACATGGTTGTATAATGGTAATTTCAATTGCCTTCACATACCGTCCGATCAATTAAAGCAGCAAAATGTCGCTTCAAATTCTGGAGGAAATGATTTGGAGAAACTTGTGCATGATGTTGAAGAGGCTGAATTAGAGCGGGAAGCACGTCAGGCCAATATGCAAAATGAAATGACTGAGGAGATGGTGGCTCAGAATGAGGAACCAGTAAGAGTAAAGCCTGACGATAAGTTTTGGGTCTATTTTAATACCTATGATGTAACTGACTTACACGAAGTAAAAGGAAGTGTTAAAACCACTGATATTGAAAGACAGAAGGATTTAGGAAAACTGCCAACACAGGAATTGGTGGAAATGGATGACCCTAATAATGGTACACGAAAAGTCAATTTTGAAACGGACATTTTCGGATACAGAATAGTGAACAGGCAGGTGGACCTGGATGAGCCTGAAACTTCAAAAGACAAAGAGCACGTAACAACCATTGGTGACAGTATTATCGTTGATATGCCCTTAAGGCGTTATAATAAAGGTGATTATATGACTATGTGGAATGTATATTTCTATATAGATGCGGCTATCATGAGAGAAGAATCAATTACTGAATTGAACCAATTACTCAATATGATGCAGGAAAATGACAATATGAGAATAGCGATTCATGGTCATACTAATGGTAATTCGCATGGTGTGGTTAAGCATTTGGATTTAGACGATAAGAAGTTCTTTAGTTTAAATGGTTCACACTTAGAAACTAAAGCCAGTGCGAAGAAACTGTCAGAGTATAGAGCTTACACTATCCAGCATTGGTTAATGGATCAAGGCATTGAAGAAGATCGTATGGAGATAAAAGGATGGGGTGGTAAAAAGATGCTTTATGATAAGCATAGTTCATCGGCTGAGAAGAATGTGCGAGTTGAGATTGAAATTTTGGAAGAATAATTACCATATTTGATAAATGAGACTCCTTTCACTTTTTCTTATAGTTTTTACATCACTAGCCCAGAGTTTATACTCACAAACCAAAGATATTCCCCAAGGCTATGCCATCGTTGTTGGGGCCTACGCCAAAAGCCAGGTTGAATTAGCTGTTAAATTTACGAAACAGGTAAGTAATGAAGGTTATGATGCTCGTTTTGGTCTAAATGAGCGAGGTTCGTTGATTTATGTTTATGTAGATCATACTGAGAGTTTTAAGGAAGCCATAGCTAAAATGAAGGAGATGAGAACAAAGGAAGGCTTTGGAGATTCCTGGGTGCATGTTAAGACTTCAGAAGCCCGATTGCAACTATCTCCTGAAGAACAAAAAAGAGCTGAAGAAACAACTCAAGCACTAAAGAAGGAAGTGGTTAATCCACTGGGTGATCTATATGCCGAGCGATTCAAGAATGTAGAAAAGGATGAGCCAGAAGAGGAAGAAGTACCTAAGAAAAAGAAAGAAGAAGTAACTGAAAAACCTAAAGCTGAAGAGGAGAGTATATCAGAAGTAGAGAAAGAGGAAATTGCTGTTGAAAAAGATGATCGACTGGAAGTTAAGTTCGAGCTGACAAATTCAACTGACGGAAGTGAAGTAAAAGGAGAGCTTCAAATAATAGATACAGAACGTTCGAAGCTAATGGACGTTGTAGAGTCAGGTCATCATGTTCATGTAGACGATCCTAAGAATGGCTCTGGTCAGATTACCGTCATAGTTGATGTATTTGGGTTTAGGAAAGTACAGAAAGAGTTCAACTATTACGATCCAATAAATGGCACAACCAATGCAGAAATAGATTCAACGGAAAATGGATTAGTGCTCAATTTTGATTTGGTGCGCTACCGTAAAGGCGACATCATAACTATGTATAATGTTTTTTACTATAAAGATGCAGCAGTTATGCGACCAGAATCTAAGTATGAAGTTAATAGCTTGCTCGATATGCTGCAAGAGAACAAAAACATGCGTATTAAAATACATGGCCATGTAAATGGTAAACATGCCGGACCTATAATTTCTGTGATCGATGATCAGTTTTTTAACTTGAGCAATGACAACCCTAAAGGTTTTGGAAGTGCGAAGAAGCTGTCGAAAGAGCGAGCAGAAACCATTCGAGATTACTTAGTAAGTAAAGGAATTTCAGAAGATCGGATGGAGATAAAAGCCTGGGGCGGTAATAGAATGCTCCACGATAAACACAGCACCAAGGCCAAACAGAATGTGCGTGTGGAGATTGAAATCCTTGATGAGTAACCACTATTTTTATTGACAAATTTGGAAATGAACCATTCTTGTTATTACTTTGTAAGTAATTACTCACTAACATGACTGAGAAACAAGAAAAAATATTAAATGCAGCATTAGAGCTGTTTGCTGAAGAAGGGTATGGATCAACCTCTACCAGTAAAATAGCTAAAAAGGCAGGTGTTTCGGAAGGGTTGATTTTCAGGCATTTTACTAATAAGGAGGGTCTTTTAGAAGCAATTTCTAAAGAAGGCGAATCAAGACTTAAGGTGCTTTTTGCCAATATAGTAATGGAATCAGACCCACAGGAAGTAATCAACAAAACGTTTAGAATTGCTTCAGAAATTGCTATGGATAGTGAGCAATCACATTTCTGGAAATTACAATACAAATTAAAGTGGGAAACAGAATTGTATGATGAAAAAAAAATGGAGCCCATCAGAAATGCTTTAACTACTGCGTTTGAAAAACTAGGCTATCAGAACCCAGAACAGGAAGCTGATATTTTACTATTGTTATTAGATGGCTTAGCTACTCGCTATTTCTTATCAGACAATTTTGATATGGAAAATATGATCGAATTTTTATTAATAAAATATCAGGAATAAAAAATTTAAAGAACAAGTAAGTAAGTACTCACATAAAATTATGAAAACAATATTTATTACAGGTGCATCATCAGGAATTGGAAGAAGTACAACAGAATATTTCCAGAAAAAGGGCTGGAATGTAGCCGCCACCATGCGTAGTCCGGAGAAGTATGAGGATCTGGCCAAAATGGAAAATGTTCATTTGTACAAATTGGATGTAACTGATCAACAATCTATCGATAGCGCGATCGATGCGGCCATTTCTGACTTTGGACAAATTGATGTATTAGTGAACAATGCAGGTTATGGTTTGGTAGGTGCTTTCGAGGCATCAACAAACGAACAGATTAGAAGACAGTTCGATACCAATGTATTTGGTTTAATGAACGTGACCAGGGCGATACTACCTCATTTTAGAAAGAATAAGGCCGGAATTGTAATCAATATAGCGTCAGTTGGTGGCAGAATTACCTTCCCTCTTTATAGTTTGTATCATGGCACAAAATGGGCCGTTGAAGGATTTTCCGAATCGTTGCATTATGAATTGAAACAGTTTGGCATTAAAGTTAAATTGATAGAACCAGGCGCCATAAAAACAGATTTTTATGACAGGTCAATGGATTTAATGAAAGCGGAGAATCTTGAGGAATATGACAAATATGTAAATGGTACCTTTAATACCATGCAAAAGGTTGGGGCAAATGCACCAGGACCTATTGTCGTAGCTAAAAAGATTTATAAAGCAGCAACAGACAGTGGCTATAAGATGAGATATCCTGTAGGTAGTGGAGCACCATTTCTTTTATTCTTAAAGCGAGTGCTACCCAACAATTGGTTTTTTGCAATGGTTAGGATGGTAACCGAGAAAAATATAAAATAGAAACTATGAAAGTTATTATAACAGGTGCAACAGGTATGGTAGGTAAAGGGGTTCTTTTAGAATGTCTTGATCACCCTGAAATCTCCGAAGTGTTGCTAATAAACCGTAGGCAGATAAGTATAAAACACGAAAAGATCAAGGAGATCATCCACCAGGATTTCGGAAACTATGATTCTATAAAAGATCAATTAGCTGGATATGATGCAGCATATCTTTGCATGGGTATTAGTGCAGCGGGGTTGAGTGAAGCCAAGTACAAAGAAATAACCTATGATTACACATTAGCCTTGGCCAAAGTCTTATATAATCATAATGCCAATATGACAATTACATATGTGTCAGGTCAAGGTACTGATAGCTCTGAGAAAGGCAGAACTATGTGGGCACGAGTAAAGGGTAAAACTGAAAATGACCTACTCAATATGGGTTTCAAACAAGCATTTATGTACAGGCCCGGTGCAATTATCCCGCTCAAAGGAATTAAGTCCGGCACCCGATTGTACCAGTTCTTCTACGATTACTTTATGTGGCTGATAAAGCTGCTAAAGTTTTTATTCCCTAAATCGATAGTAAATACAACTCAGCTAGGGCAATCAATGATAAATGTTACTCGCTCAGGTTATGAGAAAAATATTCTCAAGCCTTCGGATATTTTAAGGACATCAAAATAATAATCAAGGCTAGAGTTTAGATTTATAATTATTTTATGGATGGACTAATCTCAGATAAAAGAACCTTAATACATGGTATTAGGGTTTTTAGATTTCTCTGGTATTTGTTGAATGGCATCCCAGTGCTCACAGATTTTTCCATTCGCATCAAAACGAAAGAAATCCATAGTTACGTATTCATCATTACCTGGCCAAACTTGGTGGGTGTGTAATGCTACCAAATCACCTTCTGCAATACTTCGAACAAATTTGAGGCTTTTATCGGGGTACTCATTATGCATCCGCTCAAAATAGCGAATAAAGCCCTCTGTTCCATTTTCTACATCAGGATTATGTTGAATATACTCATTACCAACATATAACTCCACTGCCTTTCGCGGATTGCCCTGGTATGCCAATTTATAAAAAGCAATGGCATTCTCTTTGTTTTTTTCTGAATCCATCTCGAATGTTTTCAAGTTGTCTATTTAGGCTCTACTATTAGAAATACTGCAGTACTGTCGCCAACATTCAGTACTTCATGCCATTCTATTCCTTCATTTGAGAAGTGGGTGCCTGTGGGTACATTAATTTCCCTTGTACCAGTGGCATCTGTTATGCGAAATGTGCCACCTGCAATTGTATAACCAAAGTGCCTCTGATGGTAGTGTTTTTCATGCCCTACACCGGGCGGAAATGTGCATTTAAGCACTCTCAACTCAGCATTATCTTCTAAAACTTCGCAAACAGCCTCGCCATTCCAGCCAGCTTCTAATGGGTCGGGTAAGTTTTGCTTGGTAGAACACCTGGCAAAAATCAACAATAGTATTGCAACAGTATAATTATGAAAAACCATTGATTATTTGAGTTGACGAATTCCAAGTAAAATGCAAACTCCGCCAGCTACCATGCCAGCCCAAGCCTCAAACGGAGTATCGCCAATAAGAGCTCTGGTAATTTGTGAACTTGCAGAGTCATATATATCATAGCCCCATTTGGCCAATGCTATACCAGCTACAATAAGTACTACTCCAATTATTTTCTTAGTCATTTTTATTTAGTTTTTGATGATTAGCATGGTGCTTTACTAGTTCGAATTTTCTTCATAACCTTCTTTAAATCCCTCCTTGAAATTCTGGGCTTCCTCAGTTTTTGAAGCTTGATAAATTATTACACCAAGAGTAATAAGCCCTAATAGGATAAGAAAAATTTCTCTGTTTCTTAATTTCATACTTTTTGGTATTGGTAGAGAGTAGTTAAATATACCATCTAATATTTAATTGAGCGATTTTAATAGTACGAGGTTGGATATTGCCAGTTCACTTACACAAATGAATTAACTGAAATGAGCTTGAATGAGATTATGATAATTTTATTGATTATTTACAGGGCTTTAGAGCCTTGTTTCATTGTAGGTATTTTCAAATACCCTGTGCTTGTTATTTACATAAATAATCAAACCACTTTTTAATGAGCCTTTAACTTGCCAATGGCAGAATCTAACGCGCCTTTCATTTTATCAACTGCCATGCTCAGGGCCTTTTCTTTAGAACTATTTTTACTGGTAACAACCATTGGTTGCAGGCCCTTTAAACGAGCTTCAATTTTACATTGAATATCATCTGGCCCACCTTTAGTAGCATTTTCATCAGAAAGGTGTACTTCTATGCGTGTTATTCTATCAGTAAAGTGCTTAAGGGTAGTATTAATTTTATCAGAAACAAATGCCTGGAGCTTCTCGGTACCCTTAATATTATGGTCGGTGTTAATTTGTACGTTCATCTTATTTCAATTTATTTCCAACATTAATTTCACTGTAATCTACCGTGCCTTACTTTTTGCTTCTATCTACTGTGTCAGTAAATAATATGTTCTTGATCATCTTTATGATGAGTGCATCGGTATTATACACAAAAAGGGAATGTTTGCTCATTCCCTTTTTGTAGGCACTAACCAGATAAAGATTCTTTCTTCTTTTTGTAAATACTGTAGGTCAGTAAAATATTGTATTAATTACAACAACTCATTCGCCAAATTCGCCAGCTCAGAACGTTCTCCTTTTTCAAGGGTTACGTGCGCATAAAGCTCATGGTCTTTTACTCTGTCAATTAAATAAGAGAGGCCGTTACTTTGAGAATCCAGATATGGGGTATCTATTTGATAAATATCTCCCGTAAAGATAATCTTAGTATTCTCACCTGCACGAGTGATAATTGTTTTCACCTCATGTGGCGTCAGGTTTTGAGCCTCATCAACAATAAAACAGATGTTTGACAAGCTTCTTCCTCTGATATAGGCCAAAGGTGTAATTACCAGTTTTTCCTGATTCACCATCTCGGTAATCTTAGAATACTCTTTGTCAGATTCGTGATACTGGTTTTGGATAAACTTCAGGTTGTCCCAAAGCGGCTCCATGTAAGGGTTCAATTTCGATTTGATATCACCGGGTAAATAGCCGATGTCTTTATTACTCAATGGCACGATTGGTCTGGCTAAATAGATCTGCTTAAACTCACGCTTTTGTTCCATAGCCGCAGCAAGGGCAATTAATGTTTTACCCGTACCGGCCACACCTTGCATACTCACTAATTTTATGTTGGGGTTCATAATAGCATGAATGGCAAAAGCTTGTTCTGCATTCCTTGGCTTAATGCCATAAACAGAGCGCTTTTCTACATGCTCTATCAGTTCAGTAGCTGGGTTATAATAGGCCAGGGCAGATTTCTTTCCGCTCTTCAGAATGTAATAGCCATTGCGAGATGGCTTTTTCTTGCCCAACACATCTTGGGGTTCACAACTTCCTTTTTCGTAGAGCTCGTTAATTTTTTCAGGATCAGTTTTATCCTGCACCGATTTGCCCGAGTAGAGCGAACTTACATTCTTAACTTTTCCGGTATTATAATCTTCGGCAGGCAGCCCCAATGACTTTGCCTTCAAGCGAAGGTTGATATCCTTAGAAACAAGAATAACCTTGCGTCCTTTCATCTCCTCCTGCAGTTGAAGGGCTGTATTTAAAATTCGATGGTCTGCCTTTTCTTCGTCAAAAACTTTGGTAGCATCTACTTTGCTGTTCTGATCCATAAGCACTTTAAAGTTGCCTCTAGTTTTACCGTTTAACGGATTCCAGTCGTGCAGCATCTTGCCATCGGCAAGTTTATTTAATAACCGAATGAACTCCCGTGCTTCAAAGTTCTTCGTATCGTTTCCTTTTTTAAAGTTGTCTAGTTCCTCTAATACAGTTATCGGAATGCCAATATCATGCTCTGCGAAGTTCATGATAGAGTTGTGTTCGAAAATGATAACTGATGTGTCTAGAACGAAAACCTTTTTGTCTTTATTCTCCGCTTTTGCCATGCCGGTAGGTTTTTAGTAGTGGTTGAAGTATAGCTAAAAATAGACAACTGCTCAATAAGGCAAAAGAAGTTGTGAATTATTTTAAGAAATATTTTTTAGGGTATAGATATCGCCTTTTTCGGTGGGCCGAATTGCAAGTACATTGGCCAATACCAAAAGCACTAAAGTTCTGGATGCCATGTAGTTATTTAGGCCAGCCAATTCTTTAAATTCTTCTAGCGTAATGGATTTTTGTTCTTCCAAGTAGGCCATTAATTTTTGTTCTTTTTCTCCGTAGTTAAAACGGATGTCTTTGTTTTTTCTTTTGCGCTTAATGATTTCACGCATTTCTCTGCTAGCCTTTACGCTCTTGTCTTCATGACGTACATATACCTGACCCCATTTACTTTGAATATCTTCCTTTACGGCATGTGGTCGTCTTTTGCTTTGTGGAATGTGATACACAATAGCTGTAGCTTTTTCACTGAGCTCTATTTCTTCAATATTGTACTCGAAAGCTGGCTTACATAATTCTTCAATAGATTTATTGAGGGCATAAATTTCGTCCTCAGGAAATTTTACTCCCGGAATATCGCCATTATCACTCACACCAATGAGCAACTGACCGCCATTGGTATTGGCAAAAGCCACCAGCTCCCTCACAATTTTTTCAGGGTGAGCTACTTTACGTTTAAATTCCAAAAACTCTGATTCACCCTGAGCTACTAACTTTCTCAGGTCTCTGTAAGTCATGCCTCAATATTACTGGAAGTTTTCTTCGTCTTCATCACCCTCCGGGCCTGGCATAGTAAACATACTGCTTAGCAGGTCTTTAAACTGTAAGCCACTCGTAAGTTGATGCTTACTTAGCATACTGTATTCTGAAAGCCCATGCAAAGCAAATTCCATCAAAAAGATCTTTAGTTCTTTGTCGGCATGGCCATGTAAATCAGAGACAAGCTCCTTTAAACCCGGTATGCTGTTCAATGCTTTTTCATACTCCTTACCTTTGAAGTCATTCAGAATGTCCACCGTGTTTTCATTTCCAAACCAGTCGGTAATTTTTTTATAAGGATTATTGGCCTTTTGTTTTCTGATCTTATCAGGATCAGGGAAGAACTCAGTAAATTTTGTACGGATAGCTTTGCCTACTAAATTGTGCGCTACAATTCCGGGGCCTTCCTGTTCACCTTCATACACTAATTCCACCTTACCGGTAATCGAAGGTATTACGCCATAAAAGTCAGAAACCCGGATGTAAGTCTTTTCATTATTGATAAGCGCCCTACGTTCCGCTGCACTCATTAGGTTTTCTAATGCCGAGATAGTCAATCGGGCAGATACACCACTTTTGGCATCTACATATTCGCTATGTCTGGCCTCAAAAGCTATTTGTTCTATGAGGTCTTTGGCCACATCATTAACGGTTACCAACTCCTGCTGCTCAGGCTTTATATCTGCCTCTTGCTCAGTAATCTTCCTGCCAATTGCTATAGATTTAGGATAGTGAGTAATTATCTGGCTATCGATTCTATCTTTTAATGGGGTAACAATGCTACCTCTGTTGGTATAATCTTCTGGGTTAGCAGTAAAAACGAATTGTATTTCTAAAGGCATACGTACTTTAAAACCTCTTATTTGAATATCGCCTTCTTGTAAGATATTGAATAAGGCTACCTGAATTCTGGCTTGCAAATCCGGTAGTTCGTTAATCACAAATATGCCTCTATGAGATCTTGGAATCAAACCGAAATGTATGACTCGCTCATCAGAGTAGGGGAGTTTCATGGTGGCAGCTTTGATAGGGTCTACATCACCTATAAGGTCAGCAATGGAAACATCAGGGGTAGCCAGCTTCTCGGTATATCGTTCATCTCGCGATAGCCATGAAACGGGTGTGTCATCCCCCTTTTCGGCAACCATGTCTTTACCAAATCTGGATATCGGTTGCAGCGGATCGTCATTCATTTCACTGCCTTCTATGACAGGAATGTATTCATCCAGCAACTTTACCATCATACGGGCCATGCGGGTTTTGGCCTGGCCTCTTAAGCCTAAAAAATTAATGTCGTGCTTAGAAAGAATAGCTCTTTCCAAATCAGGAATCACTGATTCTTCATAACCCCAAATGCCTTCAAAGACATTTACTTTCTTTTTAAGATTTTGAATTAGGTTATCCCTCAGTTCTTGTTTTACTGATTTTGGCACATAACCTGCCTTCTTTAACTCTCCTAAAGTTTTAATTTTTGTATGATTCATAAAGTTAAGCTTAGAACTTTTTGCGTCTGTTTCTTCTGTAATCTTCGAATATCAAATGACCGAGCCCCTGCAAACTACTATAATAGGCGTTGCCGTCATTTACTTTGGTAAATTCCTTTACAAATTCTTTTAAATAGGGGTCAGATGCTATCATAAATGTAGTTACCGGTATTCGCAGTTTGCGGCATTGCTTGGCCAGATTTAACGTTCTATTTAAAATTTTGCTATCTAAACCAAAGCTGTTTTTGTAATATTTTATTCCCTCTTTCAGACAAGTGGGTTTGCCATCAGTGATCATAAATATCTGTTTGTTGGCGTTCTTTCTTTTTCTGAGTAGATCGAGTGCCAACTCAAGACCAGCAACAGTATTGGTATGATATGGGCCAACCTGTAAGTAAGGAAGGTCTTTGATTTCTATTTGCCAGGCATCATTACCAAAAACGATAATATCTAGTGTGTCTTTTGGGTATTTTTTGGTGATTAACTCGGCCAATGCCATGGCTACCTTTTTAGCTGGTGTAATTCTGTCTTCACCATATAAGATCATCGAGTGGGAGATGTCGATCATTAGTACCGTGGAGGTTTGGGTTTTATACTCGTTCTCCATGATTTCCAGATCGCCCTCGGTCATCATAAAGCTATCTAAACCATGATTAATTTGGGCATTTCTTAATGAATCTGTCATGGAGATTTGTTCGAGTGTGTCACCAAATTGGTAGTCCCTCTTATCTGTGCTTTGCTCATCACCCAGGCCACCATAATTTGTTTTATGATCGCCCCGTTTGGACTTCTTTAGTTTGCCAAAAATTTCTTCCAACGCGCTGCTGCGCATCTTCTGTTCACTTTTGGCCGTTACCTCAAATTTTCCTTCAGGATTTTCATCTGTGATGTAACCTTTATCCTTTAAATCTTCTATAAAATCTCCAATGCCATAGGCATCGCTAGTGAGGTTATATTGCTTGTCTACATTGCTCAGCCAGCTCAAAGCTTCAGATACATCGCCCGATGTTATAACTAGCAGTTGTAAGAAAATATCTAAAAGTTTATCAAAATCACTTTTGTTTTCTTTGGGATCTGGGATGAAATCGGTGAATCGGTGTCCAAGCATAGTAGAAATTACGTAGATAACTGGTACGAATTACTTAACCAAATTAGCCCATTTTCTGTTCAAATCTGCAATTTTTAATAATTGCTATTTTCAATCACTGATGTATGTTTTGGCTCTAACAAACACAAATAAAGAGCAACTTAAATTTTAAATTGAAGTTAATAAAGTAAGACCACCGTTTCTTTAACCACTACAATTTCAAACGATGAGAAAGTCTATAGTTGCTATTTTATTAATGGGTTTTATCTTCTCAGCCTGCGGTTTTTACTCTTGCCCTACATATGCTAAAAAAGAGGAACCCAAAAAGGAAATTCAGCAAAGCCAGGATGAAAGGATTTAAGAATGTTTAAAAAGCTCAAAGACATGAACTTAATTAAAATTCTCGAAGATCTCTTAGATTATCGGCTAAGAAGGTATCGTGCGATGCACTATAAGATGAAAAAGAAACTGCAGAACAGCCAGCAGTCTTAGGGCATAGTGCGAAACACGTAATCCCACAATGGTGAACTAACACCAAAGGCCTTTTCATTGTCTTTATAGTGATGTATTCCGTGATGTACCCAAAGTGCTTTGAAAAAGTTCTTTGGAGGTTGGAATGCATGCACGATATAGTGCACGAATAAGTAACCGGCATAACCCGTTAAAAAGCCAGGTAAAAAGCCGAATACATAATCATCCATAATAAGTCTGAACAAGAATAACAGCACGGTAGCAATGGTCAAACTTGCCAAAGGTGGCATAGCTAATCTATCCTTATCCTTAGGAAACTCATGATGTACGCCATGCATGATGTACTGCATCTTTTCTCTGGTTTTTGTATACACTTCCATATGGAACAGATAGCGATGCATCAAATACTCTACCAACGAGAATACTAATAATCCTGTAAAAAATAAAGCAACCGTTATTCCCAAAGAAAGTGAAGTGTTAGTAGCACTGTAATACAATAAAGCACCTGAATACCCCAGAAATAATGTGATGGGAATAGATATATGTGTTCTTGTCAATCGTTCAATCCATGGATTGTCAGAAAGTTGTTTCGTGCCTTTGTTGTTAGGTTTTATATCCTTAATACTCATTTTTACTGACCGTTCTTAGAACAAAAATATAATAAGGTTAGATAATTTAATAGTGTAATGCGATATAGTTTATAACAGTTCGTTTAACTGCATTTTTTTGGTATTAGCTACCACTTTTTCATATAGGTTTTCATACAGTGGCAGTATCCGTGAGATATCAAATTCTTTTGCACGGTTTAATGCATTTTTCTTGAATTCAGGCAGGTTGGCTGGATCTAAGATATAGAGTGCGTTCTTAGTCATATCTTCCACATCACCTACTTTACTTAAAAATCCGGTCTTACCTTGGATGTTAAGTTCAGGTATTCCACCGGCTTTGGTAGATATAACGGGCACTTCACAGGCCATAGCCTCAAGAGCAGCAAGTCCAAAGCTCTCTTTCTCCGAAGGCATAATAAATAAGTCGGCAACTGAAAGTACTTCTTCTACTTGCTCCAACTTACCAAGAAAACGGATGTCATCGCAATCGCCCAATTCTCTACAAAGTGCTTCGATATGTGTTCTTTCAGGGCCATCGCCAACCAATAGAAGTTTGGCCGGAATAATCTTCCTAATGTTGTGAAATACTTTCACTACATCGTCAACTCGCTTTACTTTTCTAAAGTTAGAGGTGTGCACTAAAAGCTTCTCATCATTAGGGCAAATGGCTTTTTTGAAATGTTCTTTTTTCTGCTTTTTAAAGCGCTCTAAGTCAATGAAGTTAGGAATCACCTCAATGTCTTTTGTTATATCAAAATGCTCGTAAGTGTCTTTTCTTAAATCTTCAGAAACAGCAGTAACGC
Organism: Fulvivirga lutea; assembly: GCF_017068455.1. Lineage (NCBI taxonomy): Bacteria > Pseudomonadati > Bacteroidota > Cytophagia > Cytophagales > Fulvivirgaceae > Fulvivirga > Fulvivirga lutea. The sequence goes on along the minus strand of NZ_CP070608.1, from coordinate 3,929,186 downwards.
CATCTGAAGCATTAATGCTAAATGTTACTACCGGCTCGTAAGAGGCATCTTTACCTACGAGTGTGATGTCAGTACCATGCAAGGTGGTGATTACAGGAATATTAATGCCATGTGTTTTAAGTATTTGCTTGGCCATGTAAGCGGCAGAAGCATGTGGAATGGCGTAATGAACATGCAGTAAATCCAGCTTTTCATATTTAACCACATCCACCATTTTACTGGCTAAGGCCAACTCATAGGGCGCATAATCAAATAAAGGATAATTGCGTATTGTTACCTCGTGGTAAAATAAATTCTGGTTAAAGAAATCAAGCCTCGTTGGTTGTGAATAGGTAATAAAGTGTATCTGATGGCCTTCTTTTGCCAACGCTTTGCCAAGCTCAGTAGCTACAACACCACTACCGCCAAATGTTGGATAACAAACAATACCTATTTTCATGTGTCTATATTAATTTTCGATGGTCACATGGAATCTTCAATTAAGAATTCATTCTAGGTGCTCGTAAACTTCGAGCCTGAATTTTTAATGTCGATTTCATATATTTTTTAGTTACATCTGGCACCTGGAGATTCTTCATATTTCCAAATGGCCTGATAAATCAAATCCTGAATCCTTGTACGGATATTATTTTTAATAAGTTTTACATTATCCGCATCAGGATAAATTCGGTTCGACAGAAATACATAGACTAAGTCAAACTCAGGATCAACCCATACTGCAGTTCCAGTAAAACCAGTATGTCCAAAACTTTTTTTGGATGCATACACTGAAGTGGGGCTGTTCCACTCTGCTACCACAGGCTTATCCCAGCCAATGCCCCTACGATTGCTTTCATACTGCACAGATGTAAAACGGTCTAACGTTCCTTTCATAAAATACTCATGACCGCCATAATACCCACCTTGCAAGTTCATTTGAGCCAGTTTGGCCAAATCCAACGCATTACTAAACAACCCTGCATGACCAGCCACACCACCAACTAAAGCAGCACCTTGATCATGCACCATTCCATTAACAAGAGTTTTTCTAAAATAGTTGTCGTTTTCAGTTGGCACAATCAGGTTTTGAGGGAACTTACAAAGTGGCAGATAGCTAAGTGTACTCAGGCCCATTGGGTCGTAGAAGTTTTGCTGTAGAAACTCCTCCATGGGCTGATTGACCGATTTCTCTATAAGTCTCTGCATAATATAATAGCCCATGTCACTATATTTATAGTCGTATGTGGCTGTGGCTGCTTTGCTACGGAGTTTAGATGCTTTGACCCATTGCCATACACTGTCTTTAGTAATATTCGATATGTAAACACCTTCCGATAGCTGGTATGGGTAGTTGTCATCAGGGTGGTTGCTATAGTAAATACTGGCATAAGTGTCATCAGTGAGTGTTTCCTTCCAGAATGGTAGAAAAGGCCAAAGCCCGGCCTGATGTGTTAGAATATCTCTAATGGTCATGTTTTCCTTATTTGTACCCTTTAAATCTTCCAAATAAACAGATACCTTCTTGTCGAGATCAATCACTTGACGTTCTTCAAGGAACATGATGGCCTGAGTAGTGGCTGCAACTTTAGTAATGGAGGCCAAATCGTAAATGCTCTGATCATCAACACGCATTAAACTATCGTAGGTATGATAACCGAAAGACTTATTATAAATTACCGATCCTTTGCGTGCTACAAGAACCTGACAACCAGGTGTGGCCTTGCTTTTTATTGCTTCTTTAGCTATTTCATCAATTTTCGATAAAGTAATTCCATCAACATTTGTTTGTTCAGGAATTTTAAAAGCTAGTCTGTCAAGAGAAGTTATATTTTCACCTGACCCTAACGTTAGCTTATCACCGAGTGTGATGGGCAACCTTCCATTTGAGCTGGATGCTCCGAATATACTTTGTGGAAGTAATTTGCCCATTTTATCGTCAGAAGTATAATAGATCAGTTTTGATATTTCTGAATTGAAGGCTGTTAATTCAGGTCTTATAGGGCTGCATAAAATTATTTTTGCAGGGTCTAATGAATTGATCAATTCAATCCACTTTGTGTCGATAGATTCATCAAATAAACCAATAACAATATGGTCAAAAAGTGCAAGCGTTTCTTTTAACTTTTCGGTTGCATACGTGTGGTTGTAATGACTAAAGATTGAGTAGCTGCTTAGGTATTTTTGGAAGTAGGGATTAGAACCAATACTGAGCGAGGCAAAATTTTTATCTTCCAATACTTTTATTGGAAGGTGATCCTTGCCGGTAAGGTAGGTTATTGACTCTAGTAACGCAGCTTCATAAGCGGATGAAGCGCAAGGGTTATTTATTCGAGAAACTACATTAGTCTTAGAGATTACGCCTAAGTGATTATTTGAAAGGTCATATTTATAGGAAAGAAGCTTTTTAACCTTTTTCTCTACAGTGCTCAATGGAATATCACCTTTTCTTATCAGTTTTTTCATCTGCTTGATGGAGCTGTTGATATTGGCAGAAACCAGCAGATCGCTACCCAGTAACAAAGCTTGAGCTTCTGTTTTACCTGGTTTGTATTTAGGAATATTTTCGAGGTCTTCAGACAATATAAATCCTTTGAAATCCAAGTTCTTTCTAAGGTAATCGTAGGTGCTTTTTGAAACCGCTGCCGAGGATTTTTGATCAATAGATGATGTTAGATGATTCAGAGATATGAATTCCAATCTATTGGCGAATGCCTGTTTATAAACATTGAGATATTCTTCCAATTCTTTTTTCGACAATTTTCCGCTAATCGATGGAAATCCGGCTTTGCCAAGCCTGACATTTTTTGATTGGAATGCATCAAAATAGGCTGAGTCAACTTTTAAAAGGTTACCGATAAATTTGTTGGATACTTGTGAAGTATTTTGTGAATTGAACGGGGTATCATATGAATTCAGGGCTACATTAATTCCAAGATTTTTAAGTTGATTAACAAGCGCGTAAGCGTTGTTTTTTATCAATTCTTTATTTTGAACTGATGCCAGCGTTAATGTATTGGCCAATGGTTGTGCATCATCGAGCAGATCACCCAAACCATTGGAAGTATGAGCAAAAGATAAGAGCGGCAAACGGGAATGGGTTCGAAGCTCATTATTTAGTTGGGCCACATTCTTGGGGTTACCCGAAGTAATAACAAACCCTCCCAAAGTATATCGGTCGATGGTATTTAGTATGGCATTTTTATGTTCCCCATTTCCGTTTCCGTTCACAGGAAAAATCATCAATTGACCCAATCGCTGATCTAATGTTAACGAAGCATAAACACTATCCACCCATTGTGACTTTTCAGTTTGAGCATGAATTAATAGTGTAGTTAAGAGTAGTAAAAAAGTCAGATAAACTTTTCTAATCATGCGGTCGTTATTTTTACAGATTGCAGCTAATTATGAGTAGTTTTGTAATACTACGAAGTTAAACGAATAAACAGCAAGGATGAAGATTCCTTCTCTATTTAGAACACCAAGATATCAAAGATTTAACATTGAGCCACGGTATTATGATCCTGTGAAGGAGGAAGTAGATGAGCGTACCGAAAGAATTAAGCGCGAACTGCAAGCCAAAGGTGAAGGGGATGTTGATTACCGGTCTTCACGCATTGCCGGAGCGTTTAAAAAAGGCAGATCCGGGGGATCTGGTTCGGCAACGTTCACTCAATTAGTGATAATGATGTTGCTTGCCTTCGCAGTATTTGGCTATATCTACCTTGGTAATATTGCATTATACATATTTGCTGCTGCCGCTTCGCTTCTGTTATACTTAAAAATGAGGCGAATTATTTAAGCATGCCAGATATCATTAAGCTACTTCCGGATTCTTTAGCTAACCAAATTGCCGCTGGCGAGGTGGTTCAAAGGCCGGCCTCTGCCGTAAAAGAACTGCTTGAAAATTCGGTGGATGCCGAAGCTACTTTTGTGAAATTGATAGTGAAGGATGCTGGCAAAGTACTTATTCAGGTGATTGATGATGGAAAAGGCATGACAGAAACTGATGCCCGGATGAGCCTGGAGCGCCATGCGACCTCTAAATTGAGAACGAGCGAAGATCTGTTTTCAATCAGAACGATGGGTTTTAGAGGCGAGGCACTAGCATCAATGGCTGCCGTTGCTCAGTTGGAAATTAAAACAAAGCAGGAAGGGCAGGAGTTGGGCTCGGTAATTATAGTAGAAGCTTCTGAAGTAAAAAAGCAAGAGCCTATTGCATGTGAGAAGGGCACTTCTATTTCTGTTAAGAACTTATTTTACAATGTGCCCGCCCGTAGAAATTTTCTAAAATCTAACGGGGTGGAGATGAAACATATCGTGGAGGAATTTCAGCGTGTGGCGCTGGCAAACCCGGAAATCGGGTTTAGTCTCCATCAAAATGATATGGAGACTTACAATTTGCCAGCCGGCAAATTGAGCCAGCGCATTGTACATCTCTTCGGTAAAAATTATCAGCAGCAGCTTGTAGCTTGCGAAGAGAGTATCGATCACATAAAAATTAAAGGGTATGTGGGTAAGCCGGATTTTGCTAAGAAGACCAGAGGCGAGCAGTTTTTCTTCGTGAATAACCGCTTTATTAAAAGTAGTTATCTGAACCATGCTGTAACCAACGCCTTTCAGGGGTTAATATCAGAAAACAGCTTTCCTTTTTATGTACTTTTTATTTCTATCGACCCTAAGCACATAGATATTAACGTGCATCCAACCAAAACAGAAATTAAGTTTGACGATGAACGTACGGCTTATGCAGTGGTACGGGCTGCTGTTAAACAGGCTTTGGCAACGCACAACATTACACCAGCATTAGACTTTAGTGCCGATATTAACTTGGGGGAGAAAATGGCAATTCAACGTGAGAGTATTAAGGATAAAAATTACTCTCAATTTAGAACAGCTACACCCCGCGAGCAATCGAATCTGGAAAACTGGGACAGGTTATTCGATGAGAATAGTGGCAAAATTTCGATGAGTCAGATTGATGAATCTGATAGCGAAGAAATGACGATGACCTTCGGTAGCCAGATGAATGAGGAGGAACCCCAGGAATCAGCGCAACATATAGAGTCTACCATTTTTCAGCTTCATAATAAATACATTGTGAGCCAGGTAAAATCTGGAATGATGGTGATTAACCAACAGAGTGCTCACGAGCGTATTTTGTATGAGAAATATATTGAAACGCTGTCGAGCGGTTCCGCTGCCTCACAGCAGTCGCTATTCCCACAGGCCATTTCTTTAAACCCTTCTGACTTTAGTCTCGTAATGGAGATGGAGGAGGAGATAGCAGCACTGGGTTTTGATATTGAGCCTTTTGGTAAAAGTGATATTTTAATTAAAGGATTGCCCGTAGATTTGACATCGGGCAATGAAAAGGAAATCTTTGAAGGCTTGTTAGATCAGTTTAAAAAGAATGTTGAGTTATCGATGCCGAAAAACGAGAATTTGGCTAGATCGTTGGCTAAGCGAACCAGCTTAAAGTCAGGCACGAGGTTAACAGAAGTAGAAATGGAGCGATTGATCGATCAACTTTTTGGCTGTAGTAATCCTAATTATGCTCCTAATGGTCGGAAGACCTATCATATTTTAGATTTAAAAGCGATTGAAAACTTATTTGTATAGCAGATGATGAGACTTACACCAGTAGTTAAAAATCTACTGATCATAAATGTTGTTTTTTTCCTGATCCAAAACCTATTTACAGGACTTCATTTTACGGAGATGGTCTCGTTGTGGAAGTTCGGATCTGTGAATTTTGCTCCCTACCAGTTCTTCACCTACATGTTTGCTCACGGAGGCTTTATGCATATACTTTTTAATATGCTCGGGCTAATTTTTCTTGGGCCATTGTTAGAGCAATTCTGGGGACCCAAAAGGTTTTTAATATTTTATTTGGTCACAGGAATAGGCGCAGGCATCTTGTACAATGGCATTGAGTATGTGCAACTATCAAATTTGAAAAGTGAGGTGGAAAATTACGTAGCTAATCCGGATCCTGAGGCTTTCAACGCATTCGTAGTTGAAAATTGGGACTATAGCACGCCTAAGATTTACGATTTGATAGAAAAATATGCGCAAAATCCGAATAGTGAGTATTTAGAAAGGGAGAGTATCTCTATAGCGAAAGAAATTTACGACTTTAACATGAACGTTGGTTCAATGCTTGGAGCATCTGGGGCTATTTATGGAATATTAATGGCCTTTGGTTTGTTATTTCCAAACACAGAGTTAATGTTGCTGTTTCCACCAATACCCATTAAAGCCAAATATTTAGTGTTGATTTTGGGTGCAATAGCATTATATTCAGGGTTGAATAGAGAAACGGGTGATGTAACGGCACATTTTGCCCATTTAGGCGGAATGGTTTTTGCATTTATAATGATTCAGTTTTGGAAGAATGACCGCAACCGTTTTTATTGATAGAACATGTACGGAAGTATAAAAGACGATTTTAAAAATGCCTTCAACCGGCCGAACAGCTCACACACGCAGCTGATCATCATCAATGTGGTGGTGTTTCTATTTCTTGCTGTGCTAAATGTGTTTTCATCGCTATTTGGTTTTGAAGGTGTATTTGTATTTGTCTATGAGCAGTTTAGCATTCCACCTGTATTTTCGGAATTTATCACTCGACCGTGGACACTTATTACCTATGCTTTTGCGCATAGCCTAAGTGATATTTTTCATATCCTGTTTAATATGCTTGTATTCTACTGGTTTGCCAGGTTAATCATTGAATATCTGGGTAGTGATCGAGTAATAATACTTTATGTTTTAGGTGCTTTAGCAGGAAGTATCGCTTATTTGATGGTATATAATTTAGTACCTTTTTACATTGAGCGGTCAGGATTTTCCGGCATGGTCGGGGCATCAGCTGCCGTTTATGCTGTGGTAGTAGCAGCGGCTACTTTGCTTCCTAATTATACTTTTCATTTGATTTTTATTGGTCCTGTTAAGATTAAATATATTGCCGGGTTTTACATTGTATTGTCCTTCTTAGGATCAACTGGTGGCAATGCAGGCGGTAACATAGCCCATTTAGGTGGTGCGCTAATTGGTTATTTGCATATTAATAGTTTGCAAAAAGGTAGTGATTGGGGTCTTTGGATTATCTCAACTATGAATTTCTTTAAAAGCTTTTTTGTGAGCTCACCTAAAATTAAAGTAACACATAGACGGTCAGATTCATCGAAATCCAGTTCGTCAAGCTCTTCTTCTAGGGCATCAATGAGCAAGTCTAAGTCCAGCACCAGTCAGGATGAAATTGATGCTATACTTGACAAAATTTCTGAAAAGGGCTACGAAAGCCTAACCAAAGAAGAAAAGCAGAAGCTCTTCAACGCAAGTAAGTAGCTGTTAGTTATTTTCCATTATTGTTTTCCAAATAATTTCAGCTGCTTTTTCACTTCCTTTTACTGAGGGGTGAAAAGAGTCAGGTCCGTAATAACTAAAGTCATTGGTAAGATCAAAGTGTTTTTTCCAAACCTTGCCTACCGGAGCCAGCAGTGCATTATTAATTGTAGCAGCATTTGTATAATTGGCTATCACTCCATCAAATGTATAATAGTACGTAATTGCTGGCCAAACCATAAAGTAGATAAGCTGAGCGCCACCATTGTCACACATTTCTTTAATCTGGCCGCCAAAACTAATCAATGACTCTCTTCCATAGGCTTGAGACGAAGGACCTTGTTGAATAATGACAAAGTCAAACTCTTGTGTTTCAATCAATCCTTGTATTTCACCATCATTAATGTGATCTTCTAAAGCGTAGTTGGGTTCTGCGATCATAGAAGTTACCAAATTGTAATCATCATCTTCACCTAATTTTTCCACTAATTGAGGAAGGTTGTTAGTGTAGGTAAGGCTGTTGCCGATAAATAATAATTTGAGCTCACCTTTTGATGGGTTACTTGAGTCATCAATCGGATTAGAAGAACCACTTTGGGTGTTATTTGGAGAAGTTGTATCATCTTCTGCGCAGGCTGTGAGAAAACAGCAAATTATAAGAAGATTAATGAGCGCTAGCTTCATACGTTAATTTTTCTGTAAGATAGGATGCTGTTTGTATTTATTGTTCCCCCTTAATGGGTGAAACCTTCTTTTTGCCGCAACAATCAAGATAGTTTAAGCCAACTTCAACCATTTCTTTTACAATTCGTATAGAAATAAATATATTTGTTTTACAATTTATATATAAATCAATATGTCAACTATTTATTTAGGCGAATTTGAAGAGTTAATGCTTACCATGGTCGGTATTTTGAAAGAGGAGGCTTACGGTAATGCCATTGTAGAGGAAGTAAAAGCCCAACTGGAAAGAAAGGTTAACCTCAGTGCTGTTCACGTAACTCTTTATCGCTTAGAGGACAAGGGACTTTTGAAATCATTCATGGGTGGAGCTACCAATGAAAGAGGGGGGCGAAGAAAACGCTACTTTGAATTGACATCAGCTGGGGTAAAAGTATTACAATCGCTACAAGAACAACGAATGAAGCTATGGAAACTCGTACCTGAACTTAAATTCAGTATCTGATGCATCAGCCTCCGAAATTTATTCAATCACTTTTGGCAAAAATATGCCCTGAATACCTATGGGAAGGTATTGCAGGTGATCTGGAGGAACAATTCTATTACGACATTGAAGAATTAGGCTATAAAAGGGCCAAACAAAATTATTTCTGGAATGCGGTCAAATTTATACGTCCGGAAATATTATTACGCAACAAGTTCAAACTCAAAATAAACAACACAATCATGATTACTAACTACATTAAAATTGCGGGTCGCCACATGGCGCGTAGAAAACTATTTACATTCATTAATGCTTTCGGTTTGAGCATTGGTTTAGCCTTTGCATTGCTCATATATCTGTATATTCAGGATGAACACAGTTTTGATAAGTTTCATGCCAATGCTGAAAGAATCTACCGTGTAGAAGAGTACGCATACAGAGCCTGGGATCCTGATCCTGAAAATCCATATATACAATCACCCTGGCTACAAACTCCATTTGCTCCCACCGTTAAGGAAGAATTGGCAGAAGTGGAATTTGCTGCAAGATTTGACACTGGTGAAGAGTATGTTGTAAAAAGCGGTAAAAAGATTTTTACCGAGCCTATCACATTTACCGATCCGGACTTTTTTAAAATGTTCTCTTTTCCTATCGTTTCAGGGAACCAAAACGAGTTTTTGAAGGAGAAACATCACGCCATTATTACTGAAGCTATGGCCAAAAAGTATTTTAATGATGTTGATCCTTTAGGTGCTACTTTGCTCATTGATATTGATGGAGAAAAGGAATTTGAAGTTGTTGGAGTAATGCAAAACCCACCTGCGAATTCAAGTTTATATTTTGATATTCTGGTTAATCAAACGCATAGGTTTAATTATGAACGTTCATTGGCCAATTGGTCAAGCTTTAACACACCTACCTTTGTGCAGCTGAGAAAGGGGGCAGATTATGCTCAGTTCTTTGATAATTTACAAGGCATTCGAGATAAGTATATGTCTGAGCGACTAGCCAGAAGTAAAGAGCGTTATTCAATCCCTGATGATGTTACCCAGTTCGAGTATCACACAACCAGATTAGATAACATTCATTTAAACAATAATATGTACTGGCATAAGGTTAGCGATCCTCAATACTCTTACATACTTGGTGCATTGGCTTTGCTTATCACCATTATTGCGGCAATCAATTATATATCATTAGCATTAACCACTTCTACACTTAGAAGTACCGAAGTCGGAGTTCGTAAATCGATAGGGGCGAGTAAAAACCAGTTAATAAGTCAGTTTGCGGTAGAGTCTGTTGTACTCGTATTTGTATCGCTAATTTTAGGAGTGCTTCTTATGTATTTGTTTCTGCCGACTTTTAATGACTTTACAGGTAAAGCAATTGAATTAAACTTTCTCAACTTATTAGAAATAGCCGGTTTCGCTGTACTAATTTCTTTAGCTATTGGCCTATTGGCAGGTGCTTATCCAGCCTTCTTTCTATCATCATTCAGTCCAACCAGAGTGTTAAAAGGTGGCGCTTCAACTAAGGTAAGGGCAGGAATAGCAAGACCATTGGTGTTACTTCAATTTACACTATCTACCACGTTGATAATTTCTGCTTTTGTGATGTACCAGCAGATGAAGTACATCACAACAAAAGACCTTGGTTTTAAAAAAGATCAGGTACTAGTGGTGCCCATTCAGTTAGGCTGGACTGAGGAGGCCAATCTGGCAGTGGAAAGAGTGCGAAATAATCTGCAAAATGAACCTGATATTGTAAGTGTGGCAGGAACAACTTCATCTTTTAACAGAGGCTGGTCAAGGTATGGGTATGAAATAAATGGCGAGAATAAAAAGGCCTATGTATGGGCGGTTGACCCTAGTTATATTAATGCCATGGGAATAGAACTACTTGAAGGGAGGAATTTCAGTGCATCAATACCTTCTGACACCACTGCTCTAATTGTAAATGAGGCACTTGTAAAAGACATGGGTTGGGACACCCCATTAGACGAATACCTAAATTGGAGAGAAGATACTGCTAGTCTTGGTTACAAAGTAATAGGCGTGGTAAAAGACTATCATTTCAGATCATTGGAATCTGAAATTGAGCCGATGTTTTTGTCTATGGATAAGTATGAAATAGGTTACTATACAACACTACTCATCAAATTAAAAGCAGGGAGCCTTCCCGGTGCGCTAGATAAGGTAGAAGAAGCATTTAATGAGTCGATACCCGATAAGCCTTTTGAGTATACATTTTTGGATGAAGATATACAGTCTCAATATGCCTCTTTTGAACGTTGGATGAACATTATGGGACTTGCCACCATCTTCGCACTGTTAATTTCTGGATTGGGATTATTTGGTTTGGCAGGAATAAATGTGGTGAACAGAATGAAAGAAATTGGAATAAGGAAGGTATTTGGAGCGCCTGTTTCATCCATATTCATTTTGGTGAACAAGCAATTTGTGCTTATGGCTTTGATTGCGTTCATTATTGCAGCTCCATTGGCTAGTTACCTGATGAATAACTGGTGGCTGGGAGATTTTCAGTTTAAAATTGAAATGGGCTGGCCAATTTATGTTGTTTCCTTTTTGATTGGGTTGACAGTAGCTCTTTTAACAGTTACCTACCATGGTATTAGAGCGGCCAGGTTAAATCCAACGAGTACGTTGCGGTATGAGTGATTGGCGGAAATAAGTGAAAAGAGGGTTTTGATGTATCATCAAAACCCTCTTTTTTCAACTGTCTAATCAATACTATTTGCGACCGGAGTTAGTTGATAACCTTCTTTCTTTAATAGGTTAATTACTCCTTGCTCACCTGCCAGATGCATAGCGCCTACAGCAAAGAAGGTAGGTTTTTCTTTTGCATGCTTTTCAATTTTAGCTATCCAGTCTGTATTTCTATTATTTATGAGCAGGTCTTCAAATTGGGTATATTCAGGTGACTCGTCCATCAGTTTTTTCAATTTGATTAAGTCTTGTGCTTTGTAGGCAGCCACCATCTTTTTAAAATCTTCTTGTCCCTCTTCAAATTCTTTGATACTCGTTACTAGGAGTTTTATTTGATCTTTGATTGGAACATTGTCAAAGAGTGAAGTCTGAAATTCAACCGTTTCAAGGCCTAGTAACTCAACTTCTCTTTCCTGAGCGTTCTTTACAAAATTCTGTTCATAACTTTCCTGCGCCTCACAAGTAACTGACTTCTGAATAACCATAGACAAAAGGCCGAAGGGCTTAACAATTCCAAGTTGAGCAAGCCCGGCTCCATAGTTGGCTTTTAAGAAAGTGTCAACTACTTCTTTATCTTCTTCAGAAAACTCAGATGCTATGTTTTTCATTCCGTTATTCAATGAACCTTGCTGCATCTTCGCCATAAATTGCGGGTCATCCATATCCAATTCTAGAATGGTTTGCTCCGTTTCATTCAGCTTCGACTGCATTGTTTTGGTAAAGAAGAAATCATCTTTACAAATCATATGAATTGTGCCGTAGAGGTATGATGGTTCTTTGAGTTCTTTTCCTTCTATTTTCCAAAGAAGAGTTTTAGCATCTTGGGCGCGAGTAACACGTGCCAGAAACATTCCAATAAAAAATGAAAGAATAAATATTACTGTCTTTGTTAAAAGGTTTTTGATTCGTTTTTTATCTAATGTGAGTGCCATTTTAAATTCGATTTAATAGTGATAATTAACTTTAAATTGAACGTTCAATTGGTAAGTGCTGATAAGCGGATGAAAATTACAAAGGGGAGAAATAAATTATTTGCTAGGCATATAATATAAATGCACAGGCACCAAGAGTATACTCTTCCGTACTACCTTGTCCTATAAGTTTGCCTATAATTTGTCCATTAGTATTAATAATCTGCCCATCTGAGTGGCTCACAAGTGGTGTGTCATTATTGATAGATAAACCTTTATTTCCATCGATTGTCATAATTATCTGACCCATACTATTGATGATATTATTACCATCTAAATGGGCCAAGACCTGACCCTGACTATTCTTTATTTTCTTGTCAATTATTTGGAAAAGAGTTTGATTGATATTGTTCTGAACTTTTATCATTCTCCCTTCTTATTTAGTTCATTTATATCTTCTGCCAACTGATTCAAATATTTTCCAAAAGCATACTTATTCATCCATTTTGCAAACCAATGGCACAAAGGGGTAAGAATAACAATAACCGTTGCCCAAACGGCCCAGCCTTTCCAAGTGTCAAAAAAATCAGAATTATCATGTTCGAAATTAAGGCCAATAATAAAACCTGCACTGGCTGAGATAGGATATAGCGTAAGGCCTATGAGTTCTTCGTATCTGAGTATTCTTTTAACTTTAAAATAATAATTTTCAAGTGTTGACTTAAGGTTTTTACTAAGATCCAGTTCATCTTTAATAACCTTTCGTTCCTTCATTAGTATTAGGCCACTTACAAGGTAAACAGCTATGATTATGTATAATAGTATATCAGTTACCGGATTGGTTTCAAGATAGATTATCAGGATAAAAAGTAGCATACCACCCCAAACAAACCAGGTTTTCCACTTTAGTTTTTTGTTTAATGTTTCAATAACGCCTATACTTTTAGAGCGTATGCTATCTCTAAGCTGATTTACATCAAACTGGATATCTTTAGATTCATTTTCTTTAAGTTCGTCCCAAGCCTTTTTTAACTCATCCATTAGCTTGTAATTTTCGTTTTAACTCTTCTTTAACGCGGTGTATTCGCACGGCCACATTATTCTTAGTGATACCTATCATCTCAGCGATTTCATCATTATTATAATCTTCCAGATGAAGTGTTATAATTGATTTGTCGATATCGTTGAGTAGCCTAACAGCTTGCATTAATTTCAACGATCTGTCCGACATTTCAGAAGATGGTTGTTCAATATCAAAAGTATCTTCCAGTGGTTGCTTTTGTAATCTCGATTCTTTCCGATTGAAGGTCATTACTGTATTCAGGCCTACACGATACAGCCAGGTAGAAAACTTAGAATCACCTCTAAAACGGCTCATCGATTTCCAGGCCTGAAGCACAATCTCCTGATACATATCCTTTTTATCCTCCTGTGTGTCCACATACAGATAAAGGATCTTGTTAATGATGCCTTCGTGCTCTTTAACTTTTGATAAGAATAGTTCTTCGTTCACTGATTGAAATGATCAACTTAACGAGTATGTATAAAACGTATAGTAAAAATTACAGACTAGAGTAAAATGTTCAATATTAAATATTAATCTACTGATAATCAGTTATTTAATTTTATAAAGGGTTTGCCATATAAAGCCTGAATTAAAGTGAGTATGGCAAAAATCAGGTATAAAAATCCAGTTGTAATTACAATGGATTTACCGTTTGTCACATCGATTCTTGCTATTAGAATTGCTAGCAGAGGTAAAATTTGAATGGCATGCAGGCTGATAAAGTGCGAAACTCGTAAGTCGCCTCCTACAGTACTCCAATTTGTAAATGGCAGTCCCATTCCTCCATCGGCAATACCGATACTGTGCTTAAGATTACTGGCCATCATAAATCCGGAGATTCCTACAAAAAGGAAAATGATTAACCCCAACCAAATAGCCCAGAGTAGCGCTTGCGGAATTGCAATTGGTTGTTTTATGAACTCAATAAGTAAGTAGGCATAAACAACATAAGTGATGGTAATTGCAATACCCATGAGTGGAAAAAGAATACTTCCCAGTGGATCAGTTATATTAAAATGAGACAACTGACCTCGAGCCGCCTGAATTATGATGCATATTATTTCAATAAGCATGGTTACTATTAGCAACCACACCACTAAATTCTTTCTGCTAATAGAAATGGGCAGTAGTTCAATGATATAGGCTGACGTTATTAGAAAAATGCTAATTGAGATGGCAAACTTCAGTGGCTTCAACCAAATATTCACGCCCATGAGCATTCGCGAATCAACTATCATTAAAACGAAGCAAACTACCGCCAGAATAATAAATAGTAAGCCAAACTGACTTAGCAGACTGTTTACTCTACCAGGTAAATAATTAATTAACCCTTCCAACTTTTGCGAACTTTAGTAGTTGAAATAATAGAAAACCAACAGGACCCAACATAAAACAAAAGAGGAGGCACGGTATGATAAACCAATGTTTAATTCCTAAATCCTCGGCTTGATTAACAATCCAATTACCAACCAAAAGGTCAAAAGCTAAATAATGTATCCAACCTATTAAGATAGCATCGTCTAAAGTGAAAAGTTCTTTCACACCTGTAAGGCTTCCAAAAGCTGAATAGTCAATGGAAGGGCCAGTTATTAAATAGAAAGCATAAATGAACGCCAGCATTGAAGCTGCTAGTTGAATGGCAATGCTTCTGTGCTTCCATTTAGGGGTAACTATAAGTAGGATCCAAAAAGGAAGAACCCAAATGTTGACGAGACTAAAAACGGTTGAACTATCCATGAGTTTATTTGATTAGTTGTGCTTTAAAACCCAAGGTCTGAATATATTGGCTTATTTCATAGGGATTTAATCTACCGTGATTCGTTTCAATTCGTAATACATGATCTGAATCAAATAAATCCACATGCGCACTTAAGTGAGGAAAACATAAATGGATAAGTCCGATGATAATATTTGCCTGTTTTGATGAATTGATATTGGTGGAGAAAATTTCGACTTGCATGATTTTATTGTTTAGGTTGTTCCGTTAGCCAGTCTACTCCGGCTTCGACAGTATTTAAAATTTTAAAAGTAAAGGCATTAATAAAATTGCCCAGAATCAATTTTAACTCTGTTAAGCTCTCTGCATCAGTTGCCACACCTATAATCAAGGCAACTTTAATTTTGATGCGTGGTTTAATTATATTTTCAAAAGCTAGTTTAAGTTGTTCGTTGCTTTCAGAGTTTAACGTAGGCACTTCAATTAATAGGCGTTCCAGTTCAAATGAAGATATATAACTTTTTAAGTTGTTAATGAGAAGTTGCTGAAAACCAGTATCTGAAGTGAATTGAGACTTCAGGTGAAGAAATCTAATTTCTTCACCTAATTGAAGCCTTGCCTGATCATTTAGTCGTACTTCGAAAGCCATCATTAAAACTGTATTCTATACATCACATCTGGGAAGAAACCATTTTGCTCTACCACGTCCACTCTGCCGGTTACTTCGTTATACCTTCTGGTAAACTCATTTTCAATTCCTAAAACGTTCTGAAGATCTACAAAAAATTGATGTGAAATATTTTTGTTTTTGCTATTTAATCGAACTCCAAATTTTACATCCCATCGTACGTAATCAGCTAATGATTCTTCGTAGGCCCTATTTTCGTTAAACACTTCGCGCCCACCATTATTGATAGTTTCCTGAAGGTTGATTTGCGTATACGGTCTGCCACCCGCAGTGGTGAATTTGGTATCGAAAGTCCAGGCGTTTTTACCCCCAGGACCAAATTTCCATTCTTTTCCTAGCAGTAAATTGTATACATAATTTCCATTATAAGCAGTATTTCTTTCTACGCCATCGCTACCTTCGTATTTGGAGTTAAACACTGATGCTGTTGAAAGTAGGTAGTAACCTTTGCTGAAGAACTTTTCAATAGTGAGTTCTACACCAGTATTAAAGCCAGTGCCATCATTCACTAAGTTGCCTTTTTCCCTGAACTCAAAATCTGAACCTTCATTGATAACAGAATAGCTGGAAGGGGTTGACTCCACTGGCACATCGAACAAGCTTTGATAATACGCCTCAGCTTTTAACCTCCAGTCAGTGCCTAAATTCCTATCGTAAGCCAATACAAAGTGGTGGCTTTTAATGAAGTCTAACTCGTCATTAGTACGTTCAAATGTGTTGTTCGCTGGGTCAAATTCGGTGTAGAATAAAACGGGGCCAGGCACTACCTGAGAATGCAGTCCGTAGCCTACGCTCCAACGTTGGTTAGGTCTGGCTTGCCAGCTAAGTCCAATTCTTGGTTCAGCAATAAAATCTTCAGTATAGTCCAAATACTGGCCATGTAATCCAAACGTAAGGCTTAAATCATCAGTGATGTTATTTTCTGCCTGTGCGAATACTTGTGTTAAATTATACTGGTCATCTACAAACAATACTTGTGGTAGTAGATCGGGAATACCATCGTTATTATTGTCAAGGCCCTCATCAGCGAGGTTTCTATTATCGGCATTTTTAGTATCGATCTTCAAATCGTAAGTTTCATTTAAGAAACCCGTTGTTAAACTCCATTTCGCGTTAAACTTTTTGTTTAAAGTAGATGATAGAGTAAGCCTATTTTCTTGTTGCTCCGATTCTGTTGCACGATATTTTCCGGTTATTGGACCATTTGGTTCACTTCTAAATAAATTGTCCTGATCGAAATCGGAAGAATTGTAATTAACACCTACTGTAGTTTTAAGAAAGGTGGTTTTGTTGAGTTTGATGGTATTACTCAAACCAATGAGTCCAAGTCCGTTTTCAACAAAAGCATCCTCATTCGGGTTGGCAAATAGATCATCTTCTTCAATTTCATCGCCAAGAAAATCGATGTTGCTTATACCTCCAAGGCCAAATAATTCCCATTTTCCACTCTTCGTGTTGCCGCTATTCAGTTTAAAAGAAAAGTCCTGAAAAAATGGTGTAGCGCTTGTGCCGGTAGCGGCTAAACTGGCTATACCGTATCTGTAAGAAGCAATAAATGAACCTCCTGTTTCTTTAAAAACGGGCCCTTCTGCCATAAACTCCAATCCACTAAAGGCAGCTAGTTGTCCGGTAAATTCAAATTTATCTTTGTTGCCATCTCTGAAGCCTACATCAAAAACAGCAGAAGTGGCATTACCATATTCTGCAGGAAAAGCACCGGTAAGAAAATCGGAAGTGGCCAATAAATTCGGATTCAATGCATTTACAGGGCCACCTGTAGTACCAAAAGCAGCAAAGTGATTGGTGTTTGGCATAGGAATACCTTCAATTCTCCATAATAACCCAGTGGGAGAATTTCCTCTTACCACAATATCGTTTCGTGAATCATCTGGTGCACTTACACCTGCGAACGAAGTGGCTAATCTAGCTACATCATTTCTTCCACCTGAAAAACGAAGAGTTTCTTCCAGGTTAAACGTTCTGCCACTTACCTTGGCTAAATCATTTAGAGGTAAGTCCTTATTTGCATCTGCCGTTATTACAATTTCATCAAGCTTCTCAACCGACTCTTCCAGTTTTACATTTAGCACTACTTCTTTACCTGATGTGACAAGAACGTTTGGTAGAGTGATACTTTTGTAACCTACATATTGGACAATAAGTGTTTGTCTGCCAACGGGTACTTTTTCTAAACGGAAATTACCCTCTAAATCCGTTACGGTTCCGATGAGAGGTTCACTGTTAGCTACTATAATTGATGCCCCAATAATTGGGTACTCTGCCTGTTGATCTATGATTGTGCCTTTTACTACTTGCGTTTGAGCTTGTAGATTAAAGGATAGAAAGCCAAGACATACTAAAAATAAAGGTCTGAGATTTTTCATTTTCTTTTTTTGTTTGAATCTGAGACCAATGTATGAGGCTGATCAATTTTAAGAAATGAGTTTTTAGGTGAAGCCATAAATAAGTAAAATGAGACAGGATTATTTATGATTTACGCTGCATGGCTTCTATTGGGAAGTAAGTATTGCTTCAAATGAAATAAATTAGGTTTCAAATGTTAATTATCCGGTTTGAGTTGAGATTGTGTTCCATCTTATTACCAGAAAATCGTATTTTGTACAAATTTGAAGCTGATGAAAATAGCAGGAATTACTTTTAAGGAGGTTTACGTTCGTTGGATAGGCATCTTTATATTGTCTTATATTATGATGTTAATTCATGGTATTGACGAAGGACAAACACCATTAGAGAAATACTTTACCTCATTCATATTTACAGCTACCTATTGGAATGCGGCATTCGCCATGTTCATGTACTTCAGAAGGAGATTTCCACAGATTAGACAAACCCCCAAAAGATTATTGATCACATTTGTTTCTTTGGTTTCTTTTATGACTGTGGCAGATCCAATTTTATGTTCAATCTTTAACTTTAATCAAGATCAGGATATTTTCTCTTTCTCTTATTTAGCCGGAAATGCCGTGATTAACGTTATTACCGCTTCAGTTGTAGGATCGGTATATGAAAACGTATACTTCTTTGAGCAGTGGAAAAATTCAATCCGGTTAAATGAGGAGCTTAAAAATCAGCAGATTCGAACACAATTCGAGGTATTACAAAATCAGATGAGTCCACATTTTTTATTTAATAGTCTGAATACCTTAACTACTCTCATAGCTGAAGACCAAAATTTGGCTGTGAATTTCACGGAGAAACTCTCGGAGGTGTATCGTTATATTTTGCAGAATAAAGAGAAAGAGTTGGTGTCATTGGAAGATGAATTAGCTTTTGTGAAAGCGTATATTTTTCTTCTTCAGATGCGCTATCCTGAAAACCTGTCAGTAGATATTCGAGTGGCTGATAGTTATATGGAAAAAAGTATAGCTCCACTCACGTTGCAGATGCTGGTTGAAAATTCAATTAAGCATAATGTGATATCAAAAGCGCATCCACTACACATAGAAATATACGCTGAAAATGGAAAATCACTTATTGTGAAGAATAACCTTCAGGAGAAGAAATCAATCGAAAAATCTACAAAAACCGGCTTGCAAAATATCAGAAAACGCTATGCCTATTTTGGAGATTATAATATTGACGTGATTGTCACACATGGCAATTTTATGGTGGCCGTTCCTCTTTTGAATGTAGTTAGCGAAAAAAGTCTAGTTTCAGCATGAAAATACTCATCATAGAAGATGAAGCGCCAGCATTCAGAAGGCTTCAGAAAGTGCTGGAGGAAATCAATCCGGATATTGAGATTGTAGAGGTAATCGACAGTGTGGAAGAATCCGTGATGTGGTTGAGAAATCATAATGAGCCTGACCTCATCTTCATGGATATTCAGTTGAGTGATGGAATTAGCTTCGAGATTTTCGAGAAAATTAAGATCACCAAACCAGTCATATTCACCACAGCATTTGATGAGTATATGCTAAAGGCCTTTAAGGTGAGTAGCATCGATTACCTACTCAAACCCATTAAAAAAGAAGATTTAGCTCAAAGCTTACAAAAATATAACGACCTGAAAAATACGTTTGGTAGTACCAATGCTGCTGTTGATTTAAATGAACTGATTGGTAAAATTAGAATGGATGACAGGAAATTCAAGTCAAGATTTTTGTTGAAGCAAGGCGAGAAACTTCTTTCAGTAGAAACCAGTGACATTGCTTATTTCTTCACCAAAAATGGAGTGGTTTACCTTGTAACACTAGACGATAAGAAGTATTTGATGGATTATAACCTGGACGAGCTTGTTAACCAACTGGATCCTGAGCGATTTTATAGAGCCAATCGCCAATATTTAATTGGTTTCACTGCTATTCAGGCAACTCATAAATACCACAAAGGTAAGTTGCTTGTGGAGTTAACTCATAAACCTGAAGAGCCCGTTACTATTAGTGCGGAAAAAGCCACCGATTTTAAGAACTGGCTAGGATCTTAATTATCTACAGGCGGTGTAACCATAATATGTGCTCTATGTGTTCCCGGGTCCATAATCCAAGGTCCGCCAGGCACAAGCGGCCTGATTGGCAGACCAGTTGACTCCTGAGTGGCGTAAGGAATATAAACTACATACCTTAAATTGGCGTTAACCACTTCCCCTTTTTCGGCATCATAATACCCATTCGCACCTGATAAAACGTGAAGTGTTGCAGGGTTCTTTGGTAGAATTAATTTACCTTCTTCAGCTTCCTTAGCACGAATATCAAAAATTTCCTCCCTTGATTTCCCTTCAGCTTGTAGTTCTCTTCCTCGTGCCATGAAAGGCTCTAAATCTTTGTGATAGCAAGACGAATTGTAGCCTTCTTTTTGAGGATCATCAGCAAGACAAATTAATTCGTTAGTTCCTAGTTTGATGATGACCAACTCATTTTTGTCATTATATCCCATGACGGTGGCATCTGCTCGCTTTTCTTCTGGTGCAGCCATCACAGCTGAGGCAATTTGTTGTTCTTTGTTCGGTATTTGTGCTTCACAGCTTGACAGGGATAAAACAATAAGGGATAATGATAAGGTTAGTTTAAAAGTGCTCATAGCTGAATCGGTTAATTCCAATGGAAGTTACAAAAAGACTTTTTGGTAAGAAAATACCAAGCAAATAGCCACTGTTCATTATCTCTTAAAAAATAACCTTGTGATGTAAATACCATCGCCATCATCTTTACCGGCATCACTCTCCGCAGCACTTGTTACAAATACTAAATCCCAGCCCTCGGCTAGCATTTGATTTATTTTCGAGGTTATGAGGGCATCATTCGAAGCTATATTTTGAAAGTTTATACCTGTTAAAGAGTAAAAGTTTAAAAGTTTTGACTCTTCAAATTCGTCTACTTTAGCATCTTTTCTCTTAATACTGCCCTGATCACTTTTTTTACCATCAGTTCTTTCAGTAGTGAACTCTTCAATGTCAACATCACTGGTGTTTTCAATAAGTCGTGACCTTCCTAATCCTCCAGGAACAATGGATTCTACCACGGTGATAACTTTAAATTCGGATTGGGAATAGGATACTTCCGTTAATGCTAGCGTAATTAAAAGGGTTAAAATTAATAGCTTCTTCATCGATCAATAAATTTGGGTTTTAAGTAGTTGAATTTAAATAATATTCATTTTTACCCATATACAAATACGGTCATTTAATTTATCAGACTTGCGAATTAATTAATTAAACATAGCTGCAATTGCGCAATCCACAATTTAGGTGAAAAATATAGTCTATGATTCGCAACTACTTGGTCACCTCCTTCAGGAATTTAAATCGGCACTGGAAGCTTACCATCATTAACATCTTAGGCCTTTCTGTTGGCGTAGCCTCCTTCCTAATCATTATAACTCATGCTTACCGAGAGCTTTCGTACGATCATTTTCACAAAGACTTTGAGAATACCTATCGAGTTTCAATGTTGTTCACTCCTGAAGGTAGAAAACCTTATCACACACCGGCTACCTTCTCAGCTGTTGGCCCCGGTTTAACGGAAGATATGCCAGAGGTTACTAAGTTTTGCCGAATAATTCCCATGGGTTTCGGTGATGGTGGTTTCGTTCAATACAAATCGAATATTCAAACATTTAAGCACATTCATTATGTAGATAGTTCTTACTTCGATTTGTTTTCATTTCACATGCTCAAGGGTAATTCGAAAACAGCATTAATAGATGTGCATACTGCTGTAATTTCTGATGAGGTAGCACAAGTTTACTTTCCAGAGGAAGACCCGATTGATAAAACCATTTCCATAAATTCGATTGATGGCATTACCGAATACACAATAACTGGAGTATTTGAAAAAAGAAATGATACTCACTTGCCAGCCGACATATTGGTTTCATATAGTTCCTTGGTTAATCTTATTGGTCAGGAGCATGCCTATGCCTGGAACTGGTTCGATTACATCACTTATATTCAGGTTGATCCCTCTGCTGATATCGAGTCACTTACTTCCAGATTCCCCGCATTTATTGACAAGCACGGTGGTGAGCGTAGGGGAAGTAAAATGGTGAATTTTGAACTTCAACCACTAGCAGACATTCACCTGCATTCGAACATAAATCAGGAGATGACTGCCAATGGCGATTATGATACCATTCTATTTTTGATCATTGTGGCGGTGGTAATTTTAATAACTGCCTGGGTTAACTACATCAATTTATACATTTCTCAAGCCTCAGAAAGAATCAAAGAGGTGGGCATTAGAAAAACACTGGGTTCAAAGAAGTCTCAATTAGTTGTACAGTTTTTTCTGGAATCTGCATTAGTTAATCTTATCTCAATAGTCTTGAGTATTGTATTGCTATGGATGGCTATTCCTATGTTCAATGAACTGGCAAATGCTCAACTGGTATTTACAAATATCATTACAAATGATTTTATACTTTTTGTTTGTGCTCTTTGGGTATTCTGTACGTTAATTACCGGGTTTTACCCCGCTTTAGTCATTTCGAGATTTGGAACAATAGCGAGCTTAAAGCAAAAAGGAGGAAACACAACTACGGGCAGATTGAGAAAAGCGTTGGTAACTGCGCAGTTCGCAGCAAGTGCCGGGTTAGTTTCATGGACATTAATTGTGTACGGCCAGTTTTCGTTCATGAATGAGCAGGATTTAGGCATTGATACCTCTCAAACTTTAATAGTAGAGGCTTCGGATCTGTTTCAAAACCCCGATGATCACAAACGTAAGCTTACACTTTTCAAAAATCAGTTAATTGCTTCTGGCTATGCATCAAAAGCCGCTTTTACCTCAGATGTGCCGGGAAAACAAGTAGGTTGGCGTGGAGGTACGGCCAGAATAGGGGAGGATGATGAAAGATCGAACAGTGCAGTTTGTTTTAAGATGGTTGTGGGTAAAGATTACTTTCCAATGCTACAATCAAAGTTAGTAGCAGGAAGATACTTCTTAAATGAAGCAGATAGCAACAGGGTAATTATTAATAGCAAGGCCTTAGAACTTTATGAATTTAATAATGCTGAGGCGGCCTTAGGAAATCGCGTGCAGTTTATGGGCATGGGGGAGTTTGAAATCATTGGAGTGGTTGATAATTACTTTCAAGAGTCGCTGAAAGAAGATTTTAAACCAACGGCCTATTTTAACATCAGTACGGAATTGTCGGATATGATGATAAGAATGGAATCAACCAATTATCAGCAAAACATTGCAGGAATTGAATCTATATTCAAACAAACATTTCCAGAACTACCATTCTCTTACTACTGGCTCGATAGTCAGCTTAACCGGAGACATGATGCTGAAGGTGTATTTTTTGAGGTTTTTAAAGTATTTACCTATCTCACGTTGTTTATCTCATTTTTGGGATTGGTTTCATTGTCTTTTTTCATGGTGGAAAAGAGACTTAAAGAAATCGGGATTCGTAAGGTGTTGGGCTCAAGTGTTTTATCAATAATGAAATTGATTTTTAAAGATATTCTTGTGCTGGTGGCAATTGGCAATTTAATAGCCATACCCTTCGTAATTTATTTTGGTAAAGACTGGCTTTCAGGCTTTGCCTTTCATATCGAATTCAATTCATTCATTTTACTCTTTACTTTATCATTAACCGTGTTCTTTGCTGCTGCTTCTACAGTTTATCATGTAATACGCGCTGCCATGCTCAATCCGGTAACCGTATTGCGAAATGAATGATATAATTAATTAGAATTCTCTATTTTCGTTTCATGACGATTAGAGATATCATTCTAATAGTGTGCAGTGTAGGAGGTATCCAAAGTATATTTTTGGGTGTCGACTTTCTAATCTTTTTTGATAAAAGGAGCGTGTCGTCAAAGCTTCTGGGTGCTCTATTCCTGATGCTCGGGTTAAGAGTGATTAAATCAACGCTGTACATTTTTACCGAAGATGTGCCATTATGGTTCTTAAATGTGGGTTTTACCGCACATTACTTCGTTGGCCCATTGTTGCTATTCTACATCCTTTCAATGAAGAATACAGTTTCTTGGAGGCCATTAAATTGGATTCATTTTATCCCGGGGATAATAATTTTCCTGGCTGCTCCCTGGCTTTCTGTAGAAGATTTCTGGTACCAGGGTGGTTATACTGCGTTATTGTTTCAGTCGATTATCTATCTGATTATATCTTTACTAGTACTGCTCAACTTACGAAACAGCTTTAACAAGCTTCAATTTTCCTGGGGCTTGTTACTTACAATTGGTGTATTGGTTTTTGTGTTCATCTACTTCTCCAATTATCAACTACGGTTAAATCCGTATTATTATGCACCTATAGTATATTCTGCGGTAGTCTATTTTCTTAGTTTTTACCTGATAAAAAAACGCAATGCTATTTTCAATGTCGAATCGAAATACAAGAACATTAATTTAGATGAAGATCAGGCTGAAGGATACAAGACAAAGATTCTGAAGTATTATGAAGAAGAGTCGCCTTACCTTGATAATGAGTATTCGCTTTCCAAGCTTTCTGAAGAGTTGAATATCCCTAAGCATCTGCTTTCTTTAATTTTCGGTAGTAAGTTAAAAATGAGTTTTGTTGATTTCACGAATAGCTACAGAGTGGAAAAGGCTAAGGAAATACTGAAACAAAGTCCGAATTTTACAGTTTCAAGCGTAGCATTCGATTGTGGCTTTAATTCCCTATCCTCGTTTAATCAGGCCTTTAAAAAGTTTACCAAAACCACTCCCTCCAAGTATCGCGAAAAGCATACTAATTAATTAAACCAACATGTGCATTAACTAAAGCTTGTATTAAGCGAAGGAGCTTTTAGCAGGTTTGTTACATGCAAAATCGAGGATTTATATTCTGGAGTACATGTTCTTTTACCTTGCTCATGGTTGTGCTTCAAATGGTTAGGCCGGTGAAAGATGATAGTGCACTTATGGCAGGCTTGGAGATATTACCACTGCTTATGTTGCTGTCATTCGTACTTCTGATTGTCTTTTCTGCACTTCTATTTCATGTTAATGGAAAATCCGGATTTTACCTGTTGTCAGTACTTTTCGTATTCATTTTTCCAATATCGCATTATCTGAACGGTCCATTAGAAGCGTCACTTATTTACGTATTAATAAGTTCTATCAGCTTGGTCATTCTTACCCAGTTTTGGAGAGCGTTATCTGAGTGTGAAGGTAAATCCGAAAGTCATGTTGCTTTTATTATTGCTTATGGTTCTGTGGGTGCCATTCTTGGATCAATTCTGGTGGTAACGTTAGTGGCATCTGGCTTCAAAGATTATCTGCCACTGATTTTGAATGGCCTTATAGTGATGGCTGCAGCTTCTTTTAGTATTGCCATGTCTTATGCTGGTGATAAAGTAAGGATGAAAACTCCCGATTCATATAGGAGGTTTGACAAAACCAGATATGGCTCATTCCTATTACTTTACTCCTTGGTAGCTACCTATTTATACTATCAACAACTTGATATTATCTCCAGATATGAAAATTTCATAGAACCTCAAATTGTATTCGGATTCAGAGACTTGCTCATTAGCTTGCTTACGTTGGCAGTTCACCATTTACTGGTTAAGCAAAATATTAAAATTGAAAAGCATGTGACGGCCATTCCGGTGATAACTGCATCGCTATTTCTACTTATTTTCCTTTCACCATCTCTAATTCCAATTCTATTTGCAGTGGTCGTATTTCGTACGGGAAACTTTACCATCACCAAGCCAAGCAGGGAGCTTTATTACAGCATTAAACCTGGCATGAATAAGTATAAGGGCTTTTTGGATGCCGCTATTTATCGAAGTGGAGATAT
Source organism: Fulvivirga lutea (assembly GCF_017068455.1). Classification (NCBI taxonomy): domain Bacteria; kingdom Pseudomonadati; phylum Bacteroidota; class Cytophagia; order Cytophagales; family Fulvivirgaceae; genus Fulvivirga; species Fulvivirga lutea. The sequence continues at coordinate 3,903,352 of NZ_CP070608.1, read as the reverse complement.
GCTGGGCGCGCTACTTTTTGCAGGATTAAACAGTTTAGGAATTGGACTCGCCTTTAAATCATTAGCAATTATACCCTTGGTGGCAGTTTGGTACTATACAAGTAAAAAAGTAAGTGTAATTTTAAAATAGAGAGATGGATCGTAGAAATGCAGTTAAGTTAATATCAGCAGCGGGTGCAGGCTTAAGCCTGGGTTTTAAATCATTTGATTTGGATACGAGTAACATTCGAGCGAGGGCAATAGGAACAACCAATGAGATGCTTCCTGTAGTAGGGTTGGGAACATGGCAGACTTTTGATGTTGGAAGTAACTCTACGGAACGTGATGCTTTGACTCAAGTGCTTCGTGAGCTTAGAAATTATGGTGGCTCTGTGGTAGATTCATCGCCCATGTATGGTAGGTCGGAAGAAGTGGTTGGTGAGTTAAGCGCAAAGCTTGGCATTACAAATGAGCTTTTCATGGCTACCAAAGTTTGGACTTCCGGTAAGCAATCAGGTATCAACCAAATGAACCAGTCGATGCAACTGATGAAAAAGCCCAAAATGGATTTAATGCAAATTCATAACTTATTGGATTGGCAAACGCACATTAAGACTCTCAAAGATTGGAAAGAACAGGGCAGGATTAGATATATCGGAATTACCCATTATGTTTCCAGTGCTTTTAGTAAAATGGAATCAATCATGAAGTCAGAACCTATCGATTTTATTCAATTGAACTATTCTATTGATTCTCGAGAAGCAGAAAACTCCATTTTACCCTTAGCCAAAGAGAGAGGGATATCTGTTCTTATCAATCGACCTTATGGCGGTGGTTCTCTGTTTCATAAGGTAAAAGGCAAACAAGTGCCTGATTGGGCTCAGGAGTTTGATTGTGATAGTTGGGGGCAGTTTTTTCTCAAATATCTTCTTTCTAATGAGGCTGTTACATGTGCTATACCCGGCACATCTAAACCCCATCACATGGTAGATAATTTAAAAGCAGGTCTTGGAAGGTTACCATCAGCAAAAATGAGAGGTCGAATGATTGAATTAGTCGGCTCGTTATGATTTATTCTTCGGAAGAATAATTCGCGCGGTGGTTCCGGTGGTTCTATTGTTGGTGAGCATCAACTTACCATGATTCAGCTTGATTAAATCAATGCTTAATGACAAGCCCAGTCCTGTGCCAGATTCCCCTGACGTGCCAGATTCCGATTTAATGGACTTAGCCCCGGCTTGTAATTCTTTAATGCGTGCCTCAGAAATTCCTACGCCACTGTCTATAATGTCAATAATAATTTCATCCGGACCTTCAGATGAGATGATCTCAATCGTACCTCTCTCAGGAGTAAATTTAATAGCATTGCTTAGCAAGTTTCTCACCACAAGTTTCAGGCTTTCCTGATCTACCCAGGCTTCAGAAGTTACAACGTGGCTGCTGGTTAAAGCAATATTTTTTGCTACTAAATCTTCTTTATACAAATCGATATTTTGCTCTAATATCTTCTCGATATTTACTTTTTCAGGCTTGCTCTTAAAGCCTTCCATTTGTGTTTTAGCCCAATTCAGTAAGTTATCAATATTAAAGGTAACCTTACCAAGTTGAATGCTCAGTTTATTGTTAAACTCCTCAAACTCCTCTTCCGACATAGTATCTCGGATACTCATCATGCCTTTGAGTGAGTTGAGCGGCCCTCGAATATCATGGCTAATGATACTAAGCAGTCTGTTTTTGGTTTTGTTTAGTTCAATTAATTTTTTCTCTGTTACCTTTAAGTCTGTAATGTTAATCACATAAACTGCCAGTGCGAATTGCTCCTTTTTTGCATCAAAAATGGGGATATATTTACCAAGTGTGTATATTTTTCTTCCATCAGGCATCTTTACTTGCTCATTAAAATCAGGAGAGTTGCCTTTTAATCCTTCTATAATTAAAGGTTCATGAATTTTAAGAATGTTTTCTGGCAATACACTTGTGTAGTGCATTGTTTCAATTTCCTGAACCGGAATATTAAATGTTTTTTCATAGAGCGAATTGGCAATCAGATACTTACCATTCATATCAAGCAAACCGATAAAAACAGGTAAGCTATCAATTGTAGCCCTTATTAGTTGTCGGTTTTTAAATATTTCATCCCTTTGTTGTATGATTTCCTTCTCCTGTATTTCAAGTGTGCTGCTATATTCTTTTAGTTTATTTACATTGGCCAAAAGGGCATTTCTGTACACTGCCGTAAAATAGTAGACACAAAAAAAGGCCACTGCAGTATTCAGGTAGGCCATTATAGTATCGTTGGTAATTTCTAGACCTGCATTTAATTGCCTGATGGTAATCATTATCAATGTACTAATGGCGGTTAATAGAAATAGAATTAGCTTTCCTGGATTATCGAGAAGCACGACAATGATAGTTGAATAACCCACCATAAATATTTCATTATACCTGTTCTCATAGTTTAAAACAGCTCTGAAAACCACGGCATCAATGAAGATAAACCCAACCCCAATTAAATATAATTTGGCCGTTTTTGTTTTTAAATTATAGTTGAGATAAAGAGTAGGTACTGTTAAAATAAATACACCGGTGTAAATTATAAACCCTTGAGTGTAGATCCCAAGAGTAAGGTTTAGCGTGCCGAAAACTAAGGCCAGCACACCGGCTAATAGAGCAAAAATATTGATGAGCCTGATCCTTAATTTTTCAAAGTCAGTGGTTTCTTCACCTACTCCAAAATTTGTTATCGTGGCTAAAAATCTGGTCATCAGCTATTTAATAACCAACAATTTAAGAATGTAACCCTAATAATCTAAGGGAATAACCAGATTAATTTTCACCCTTATTGGCCAATTGTCCGCACGCTGCATCTATATCTTTACCCCTGCTTCTTCGAACAGTAATGGCTACATCATTTTGTTCTAACAACCTCACATACAGGCCAATAGCGGCAGGGTCTGCCTGCTGAAACTCACCATCATCTATTGGGTTATATTCTATTAAGTTAACCTTTGAAGGAACGGCTTTACAAATCTTTAATAGTGCTTCGGCATCTTTTTGCTGGTCGTTAATGCCTTTCCAAACCACATATTCATAAGTGATTTTTCTTCGGGTTTTATCGTACCAGTATTTAAGGCTATCAATAAGATCTTCCAATGGATTCTTTTCATTGATAGGCATTACTTTAGAGCGGGTCTCGTTAATGGCTGAATGTAACGATACTGCCAGGTTGAATTTCACTTCATCATCGGCCATTTTCTTTATGAGCTTAGGTATACCCACAGTGGAAAGAGTAATTCGTTTAGCTGACATTCCCAATCCCTTATCGCCTGTAATTTTGTCAATGGCAGCAATCACATTATTATAATTCAATAATGGCTCGCCCATGCCCATGAAAACAATATTGGTCAACGGTCTTCCGAAGAATTGCTCGCCTTGCTCTTTAATGGCAACCACCTGATCATAAATCTCGTCAGGGTTAAGGTTGCGCATGCGTTTTAGTCTGGCTGTTGCACAAAAATGACAATCAAGGCTACAACCTACCTGGCTGGAAATGCAGGCCGTAATCCGTTTCTCAGTTGGAATTAATACAGATTCTACAGTCATTCCATCATATAGCTTAACTGCATTTTTGATGGTGCCATCAGAGCTGCGCTGCATCTGATCAACCGCAATATGGTTTATTACAAAGTCCTTTTTTAACTGCTCTCGAGTGGCCAACGAAAGGTTAGTCATCTGGTCAAAATCTTTGGCTGATTTCTTCCATAGCCATTCATCTACTTGCTTGGCGCGAAAGCGCTTTTCACCTATCGACTCGAAGTAATCGCCAATATCCTCTACGCTAAGTTGCCTGATGTCTTTTGCTGCCATAGCTGCAAAGATAGTATCTTAATTTCCTTGCTTTATTATTTGAAGAAATTTCGTTGGAATTGAGGCAATCTTCTTTTGCTCATAGTCGAAACAAACAATGCCGGTTTTGCCAAGCGCGGTTATTTTACCTGAGGTATGATTTTCGATAACATACAGCATGTCAAATCCAACTTTTGAGATGTTCTCAATGGCTATCTTAATCACCAGTTCATCTCTATAAAATGTTTCCGATTTATAGGTTATAGCTGCATTAGTTACAATAATACCAACATTATTTTCTATCGAAACTTCATCTTTATAGCCATGATGTTGAAAAAACTGCATCCGTGCCTCCTGCATAATGGTGAGTACTTTGTCATTACCTACATGACCGCCATAGTTAATGTCTGATATGGCAACCGTGTAAGAAGCTGTGTGAATGAACTCAGAAGGGGGGACTATTTTGTTATTACTCATATGCGATTTATTAAAGACATATTGACATATTTTAAGGTAATATTTAAATATAATATGCCATTATGACCTGATTTAATAGTTGGATTACTATTTGACAAATATCTATTGAAAGAATAATTAAAAGAAATATGAGGCAATTAATTGATCGAGATTGAGATAACTGATTGCCGACTACAAAAGTTATAAAAAAATGAATTTTGATAAGTACACAATAAAATCGCAGGAGGTTTTGCAAAAAGCAGCAGAAGTGGCTTTGGGCTTTGAGCAGCAGGCCATTGAGCCTGGCCACCTGTTAAGTGCTATTCTCAGCACTGATGAAAACTTGGTTTCATTTATTATTAAAAAGTTAAATGTAAATCAGGTCCATTTAAGCGCCAAACTGGAAGAAATTATTCAGAGCTACCCTAAAATAAGTGGTCAAAAACCTTACTTGTCTAACGATTCTGCCGCAGCACTTCAAAAGGCAGAAAAAGAACTAAAAACGTTCAATGACGAGTACATAGCCGTTGAGCATATAGTTATTGGATTATTACAAGGTAAAGATAAGGTGGCCTCCTTATTAAAGGATGTTGGTTTTGAGTACAAAACGTTGTTGGCTGCTATTAAAGAGCTAAGAGGTAATAGCAGGGTAACGGATCAGAATGCAGAATCTAAGTACAAATCATTGGAACGCTATTCTGTGAACTTGAATGAGCAAGCCAAGAAAGGTAAAATAGATCCGGTAATAGGTAGGGATGATGAGATCAGAAGAGTGCTTCAGATATTATCCAGACGAACAAAGAATAATCCTATACTACTCGGTGAACCGGGTGTGGGTAAAACGGCCATTGTGGAAGGTATGGCACAGCGTATTGTAGATGGCGATGTTCCGGAAAACTTAAAAGACAAGATTCTTATCTCATTAGATATGGGTCTTTTAGTAGCTGGCGCCAAATATAAAGGTGAGTTTGAAGAGCGTTTAAAGTCCGTAATTAAAGAAGTAGTAGATTCTGATGGGCAAATTATTTTGTTCATCGATGAGATTCACACTTTAATTGGAGCAGGTGGAGGAGAAGGAGCCATGGACGCTGCGAACCTCTTAAAACCTGCGCTGGCAAGAGGCGAGTTGCATGCAATTGGTGCAACTACCCTTAAGGAGTACCAAAAGTATGTTGAAAAAGATAAAGCGTTAGAGCGTAGGTTTCAATCAGTTACAGTTGATGAGCCATCAACACCTGATGCAATTTCTATACTCAGAGGTATTAAGGAGAAATACGAACTGCACCACGGTGTAAGAATAAAAGATGACGCTGTGATTGCATCCGTAGAGCTATCTAATAGATATATCTCAGATAGGTTTTTGCCCGATAAGGCCATTGACTTAATGGATGAGGCAGCTTCTAAACTCAGATTAGAAATGGACTCTATGCCTGAAGAGCTTGATGAGTTGAACAGACGAATTATGCAATTAGAAATTGAACGAGAGGCCATTAGAAGAGAAAAGGATAAAGACAAGGAAAGAGATCTTACCAAGGAAATTGCCGAACTCACTGACAAACGAAATGATCTGAAAGCCAAGTGGGAAAATGAGAAGGCAGTTGTTCAGGGTATCAGAAATGAAAAGGAAAAAATTGATAAGCTTAAGTTTGAGGCGGAGCAAGCAGAGAAGGCTGGCGATTTTGGTCTGGTAGCAGAGATTCGATACGGTAAGCTTGTAGAAGCGGAACAAAATCTTGAAAAATTCCAGGCTAAAATGAAGGAGCAACAAGGGTCTTCTATGCTAAAAGAAGAAGTAGACTCAGAAGATATTGCAGAAGTTGTTTCTCGCTGGACGGGCATACCACTCTCTAAAATGATTCAAAGTGAGCGTGAAAAGCTGTTGTATCTTGAAGAGGAATTAGGAAAACGAGTTGCCGGACAAGAGGAGGCCATTCAGGCTCTTTCAGATGCAGTGAGAAGGAGCAGAGCCGGATTACAAGACCCTAAAAGGCCAATCGGTTCGTTCATTTTCTTAGGTACTACAGGTGTTGGAAAAACCGAGCTTTCTAAAGCTTTGGCCGAATACCTGTTTAACGATGAAAATGCCATGGTACGCATTGACATGTCGGAGTATCAGGAAAGACATTCAGTGAGCCGTTTGGTAGGAGCGCCTCCGGGATATGTAGGGTATGATGAAGGCGGCCAGTTAACGGAAGCTGTAAGAAGAAAGCCTTACTCAGTTATTCTCTTAGATGAAATTGAAAAGGCGCACCCCGATGTGTTCAACATCTTGTTGCAGGTGTTAGATGAAGGTAGATTGACCGATAATAAAGGGCGCGTAGCCAACTTCAAGAATACGATCATCATCATGACAACCAATATGGGCTCGCACATTATTCAGGAGAATTTTGAAAATATGACGGATGATAACCATGAAGAAGTTCTTGAGACTACTAAAAATCAGGTATTTGAATTAATGAAAAAGTCGATGAGACCAGAGTTCTTGAACAGGATTGATGAAACCATTATGTTCAGACCACTCTCTAAAGCCGATATCCGAAAAATTGTGGATATACAGTTCAAGTCAATTCAGAAGATGTTGGAGGACAATGGAGTGAAGCTTGAAATTTCTGATAAGGCATTGGATTACTTAGCTAAGCAAGGTTTCGATCCTCAATTTGGTGCAAGACCATTGAAGAGAGTGTTGCAGAAAGAGATTTTAAATCAACTTTCTAAAGAAATTTTAGCAGGTAAAGTCAATAAAGAGAGCCTTGTTGGCGTTGATATAAATGACGATGGTCAAATTGAGTTTCTCAATTTAGATCAGGTTGAAATTTAGCACTAGTTTGATAAGTGTAGTTTGGTAGAGGCCCTGACCCTGAATAAGGTGTCAGGGTTTCTTATAAATAGCCTTCATCAACATTAAAGAATCGTTTTAGCTTTTTAACAGAGTTCTTATTAATGATCATTATCAAATAATCTTCCTCTGAGATTTTTACTGTTTCTTCCGGGTTCTTCATCAGAGTTCTTTTGCCATCTTCAATTTTCACTATTCCAATCAAAACAACATTAAACTCCTTTTTAATGTCATAGAAAACTTTGTCGTAAAATTGCCCATTGTAAGGGTTATCCTTTAAAACTTTATACTGCTTTATATCATAATGCTCGTCTGTTTGCGGGTAGGATAATATTTCTTCAGAATATTCAGCCACATCGGGCTCAAAAATATAGCTGGCCAACAAACGGGATGCTATTTCATGTTTACTTACAGCATAGGTTACCCCTGCACTTTGGAAAGTGGTTTTAAGGTTGGCATTGTCTAATGTTACCACATATTTTAAATCGCTAAACTGCTTCTTTAAATTAAGTATGTACACTAGTTTTTCTGTGTCATCATCCAAATTCACGAAAATAATGGAACATTCTTCTACATTCAATTTGGTGAGCATCTCCACATTACTGTAGTCAGAAAAGAGCGTAAATACATTTTTGTTAGGGTAGAACTCCCTTATAATATCGATGTTGTCTTTTTCCTTAGTAACAACGGCTACTTGCCTTCCTGCTGCTATTAGCTGATCAATAACGGCTTTTCCAAAATCTGACCAGCCTACCATCACTACATGATTCGTAAAGTTTGTTCCGTTCATACCCAGTTTGTTATTCTCTCTTATGGTGTTCATTATGCTACTTATTTGACCGATCATGACACCATAAAAACCAAGACTAGCCAACAAAAAAATAGAACCAAAAATGCGCCCCTCCTGCGTAACAGGAGTCAAATCTCCATAACCAACAGTGGTCAAGGTAACCATGGCAAACCAAATTGCATCACCATAATCTTTAATGGTAGCATTAGGGTCCTGCGACTCGAAATAGAACAAGATGGCAGTGAGCATGGCATAGCCAACCATAAAGCCTAAAATAATAATGCCTATTCTTAATACATTCGAGAGTTTAGCCATAATTCTAAACTTGAATATAAGAAAGAAAATCAATTAAAACCCATCTGTAGACATCTGTTTAACAGACTCTTATAAATAGTTACGTGAGTGGTATGAAACTATCTACGAAAAAATTCGTATTAAAATTTGTTTTCTAAAAATCAAAATTTACATTTGTCTACGAATAGTTTCGTATATGAAAATTAAACCCACTGATAAGGAATTAGAAATACTTCAAGTGCTTTGGAAGCAAGGCCCTTCAACGGTTAGGGAAGTAAATGAACAACTATCCACCGAAAAGGAGGTAGGTTACACCACCACTTTGAAGTTCATGCAAATCATGCACGAAAAGGGAATTGTGTCCAGAGAGTTGTTTGGTAAAACACATCGGTATACGGCAATTATTAATCAAGAGTCGATACAACAAACACTGGTTGAGCAGCTTATGGAAACCGCATTTCAGGGTTCAGCTATGAAAATGGTGATGCAGGTTTTAGGTAACAAAAAATCTGATGCTAAGGAGCTTAAAGAGATTAAGGAGTATATCGATAAACTAAATGATGAACAAAAATGACTGGAGTAATTGAAGCTATCGGGTACACACTTCTACATTCAATGTGGCAAGGTTTGTTCATGGTTTTGGTGCTGTTTGGTTTCAAGGCACTTTTTAGGGTCGAGTCTTCTTCCATTAAATATCTGTTGGCATGCATCGCACTATTGATGCTATCAATAAGTGCATTGGCCACATTCTGGTATTACCAAACCAGCTCAATTCAGTCTGGTGAGTTGAATCAAGTTTACTTTGTATTCTCAAGTAATCTGGTAGAAGATGTAAGTACGATAGCATTCATAAGTTGGATACAATCACATATTCAAAGTATTGTTTTTATTTGGCTTGCCGGTGTTGGCGCCATGCTTCTGCGGTTTACAGGCAGCATTGTGTATCTCAAATGGCTTGTGAGTAAATCTGTTTTGGTAACTAATGATAAATGGCATGAAATTACAAATACACTTAGTAGTAAATTGGGTATATCAAAACCTGTACAATTAAAATTTTCTACAAGGATTGATGTCCCGTGTGTAGTAGGAATTTTAAAACCGGTTATTTTATTTCCAATTTCCTATGCATCCAACCTAAGTTTGAGTCAGCTTGAATTGATCATTTCACACGAACTGGTTCATATCAAGCGATACGATTTTCTGGTTAATATTTTACAGCATTTAATTGAATCGATTTTCTTCTTTAATCCTTTTGTGTGGGTGATTTCAGGCATTATTCGAGCTGAAAGAGAGAATGCTGTGGATGACGAAGTAGTGTCAATTTTAGAAAATAAGAATGAATATATTAAAACTCTTGCAGCGGTAGAGGAGGTGAGATTACGTCCTCTATTGGCCACTCAATTTGCAACCAATAACAACTTAATAACACGAATAAAACGATTAACAGGTATGAAAACTCAAAACAAAATGGAAGTAAAATTAATAGCGCTATTGGTCATGGCGGCTATTATTATGAGCTTTAGTTGGTACTCCAAAAAAGACAAGCCAACTCGTTTACATCAGAATGATGTAATTAAAAATACAATTGTAGACGCTCAACAGAAGAAAGTCAAAGTGAAAAGTAATAATGATGTAGCGTTTGCTGACGATAGGGAGAATCCGAAAGAAGATGACGATAGAGTTGTGCAAACCAGAACCAACGTAAGGGTAGAAGAAAAAAGAGCTGTAAAAGAAACTCGAGTGGTAAAGAAGGATTCGTTAGAAGAAGATGATGACTGGAGAAATGATGATTGGCCGAGAAGAAACTCAATCCATTTTGACAGGTCTGAAGAACTGACAAGATGGTCGGAAGAATTTATGGAAGAGTTTTCTAAAAAGTTTGAAGATTTCTATGCAGAACACGGTGAAGAACTCAACAGAATGTCAGAAGAGCTGAGTATTAAAATGAGCAAGTTCGATGATAAGCGATTTGAGGACATGATTCAGGCTGAAGTATTACGTGCGAAGGAAATGGCTCAGCGGGTTTTAGTTGATGAGGAACGCATTCATGCAGAGCTTGAGCGAGCCAAAGAAGTAATGGAAAAGCAGCTAAAAGTAGAAGAATTGAGAGTGAGAGAAATTGAAGCCATGGCTCATAATATTCAAAAGAGAGTGGAGGAATTTGAAAACGAGCTAGTGGATGAAATTAGAAAGGATGGCTACCTCAAAGGCAGTGAAAGACTATCAGACTTAGAATTTGAGAGAAATGGAGATGTGCTGGTGAATGGAGATAAAGTTTCAGATTCTGATGCCAAAAAATATCGTGACATCTATGAAAAACACTTCGATAATGAGCCTGATGGGGTGATTTATAAAAGATAGTGGAAGGAGGCATTAGCCTCCTTTTTATTTCAACTCCAATACGGCAATGTTCTCAACATGATGCGTGTGCGGGAACATATCTACCGGCTGCACTTCAGTTACTCTGTACTTTTCATTGAGTAAAGCCAAATCCCTCGCTTGAGTGGCAGGGTTACAACTGATATAAACAATTCGTTTAGCATCACTCTTTAATAGCACATTGCACACATCGGGATGCATACCTGCACGAGGCGGATCGGTAATAATGATATCTGGTTTACCGTTGGCATTAATAAAATCAGCCGTTAGAATATCCTTCATATCACCCGCATAGAAGGTAGTATTTGCAATACCATTTATTTCAGAGTTGATTTTGGCATCTTCAATGGCAGCTTCTACATACTCAACGCCTACCACCTTTTTAGCAGATTTAGATACATAATTAGCTATTGTTCCGGTACCCGTATATAAGTCATAGACAGTATCTTCTGAACTTATTTTAGCCAACTCCCATGCACGCTTATACAATACTTCGGCTTGTTCTGAATTAGTTTGATAAAAAGACTTAGGACCAACTCTAAATGTTACTTTTTCATCAGAATGAGGGAAAGTCATTTGCTCTTCAATATAGGGCTTGCCACCAACGCATATTACTTCTAAATCATGAAATGTATCATTTCCTTTATTGTTCACCACATAATTGGTAGAAGAAACTTCATCAAACGATGCAATAAGGTCTGTGAAAAGCTGGATAGTTTTCTGGTCATCTTCAGTCACTTGAAGAATCACCATTACTTCACCCGTACTTGCCGTTCTAATTATCAGGTTTCTTAAAAAACCAACTTGTTTTACCAGATCAAAAAAAGATATCTCTTTCTCAAGCGCCAGATCTCTTACAGCCAATCTGATTTTGTTGGAGGGATCTTCCTGAAGGTAACAATGATTAATATCCAAAATCTTGTCAAATCGACCTGGAATATGGAATCCTAAGGCATTTTTTTCAAATTCTTTACCAGAGGCAATTTCTTCTCTGGTTAACCATCTTGAATTCGAAAAAGTGAACTCAAGCTTATTACGATAATACTGTGTTTTTTCACTCCCAATGATCGGATGTAGTTGGTCATACGCTACTTTTCCAATCCGTTGCAGTTGATCTACAACCTGCTGTTCCTTACTCTTGGTTTGAGTAGCATAACCAATGTGCTGCCATTTACAACCACCACACGTACCAAAATGCTCACAAAATGGCTCTTTACGTAACTCAGAATAAGAGTGAAAATGTGTAGGAACAGCCTGCAGAAAACTCTTCTTTCTCTTTGTAATTCTTAAGTCGCACACATCCCCCGGAGCCACATTGCCAATAAAAATGATTTGTCCATCCCATTTAGCGTAGCATTTTCCTTCAGCAGCTAACCCCTCAATTGTTATACTTTTTAGAATTTTATTTTTTATCTTCATGTTTCAATCAATTCGCAATTAATCAGACTTACCTTTGACTTTACTTCTATATTTAAGGTAGCTTATGCGAAAACTTCTACTTCTGTTTTTTCTATTGGTCGGCAAACTTACTGTTTTTGCTTCGCATATCGTAGGTGGCGAATTTGAATTGTTGCATGTCGAGGATTTCGACTACCAATTAAATATGGTACTCTACTTTGATGAATTAAATGGCACACCTGGTGCACGCCAAAATTCGATTACTGCCTACATCTATAGAAAGTCTGATAATGCTCAAATGCGGAGCATTTTACTTAATGTTACTGAAGATGTATTCGTTCCCTACAGTAATGTAGAGTGTGACGATGGACAATTGGTGACATCCAGAATATTTTACACTGCGCCATTAACATTATCTGCGGAAGAATATGATGACCCTGAAGGGTATTATGTTGCTTGGGAACGCTGCTGTAGAAATTACACAATCACTAATATTTTCAGCGATAACCCAGCAGGGGCAGGTACTAGTGCTGGTCAAACGTTCTATTTGGAATTTCCACCTGTCGTACGAGATGGCCAACAATTCATAAATTCTACACCTCGATTATTTCCTCCATTAAGGGATTATGGCTGCGTAGATAATTTTTATTTTGCTGATTTTGGCGGCATTGATGACGATGGAGATTCATTAGTATATTCGCTTGTAACGCCTTACAGCACTGTTGATACTCAAAATGCACTTCCAGTTACGCCCAACCCTGGCCCATACCCGGAAGTAATTTGGAAGCCAGGTTTCAGTTTAGAAAATATTGTAGGTGGTGATCCCGACTTGGCGATCTCTGACAAAGGTTTATTAACACTAACACCAAGATCAACAGGTTTATATGTTTTTGCTGTAGAGTGTAAAGAGTTTAGAGATGGTGAGCAGATAGGCGTGATGCGCAGAGATTTTCAAATGTTGGTGGTAAGCAATTGCATTAACGAGCCACCTGTGGTAAGAGCAAGAGAAAAAGGGGCGAGTGGCTTTTATTCTGAAGGAACTCAACTGTTTTTTCCTTTTGGAGCAGCAGAGCGTTGTATTGAAATTTTGGTCAATGATATTCCAGTAAGTGGAGATGTTTCTGAAGATGTAAATATTCAGCCTATTCCTATCAACTTTGATGCAGATCTTGAAGGAATAACCATTGATGTTTCTCAAAACGTTTCAATTGTCAATGAACTGGATACTGCACGTTTTGAAATTTGCTTTCCAGAATGCCCTTATGTGCGAAATAAACCTTACCAAATTGGTATAATCGCATTAGACGATGCTTGTCCGCAACCAGCATTAGATACGGTTATTGTTACCCTCAATATTGAGCCACCGCCCAATACTACTGCCTACTATGCAGAAAGCAGAAATGGGACACGTATCAATTCATACAACAGGACTGTCATTTCTCAGGCTAATGGTTCTCTGACATTTGATATTAACGGTTACGATGCAGAAGACCCTGTAACTTTTGAAATAACACCACTAGGTTTTGATTTAGAAGAGGTAGGTATGTCATTCACTGAACCCGTATTTGGCGATAGAGAAGTTACTACTACTTTTAGCTGGAATTATGATTGTAATGCAAATAATATTAATCTGTCCGCAGGTAGGGATGTTGAAGTCCCAACAGGCATAAGAAAGGCCTTTGATATTTTATTGAGTTTGGATGATGAAGATCAGTGTTTGTATGAAGATCCAAGAAATACAATCATGACGCTCAATATTGATTTTCCTGATCAAACCAAGCCACGAGTATTTGAATCGCAACGACCGGCAGATTCCTACCTAAAACTCAATTATAATTATGGCCAAACTGTAGACTTAGATATTAGGGGTAGGGATAATGATAATGATCAGATCAACCTCTTTGGAAGAGGAGCCAACTTCAATTTTGGAGATGTGGGCGCATCATTCGAAAATAAGGAAGGTTCCGGCAATCCTGGCCTTACCAGTAAGTTCCTTTGGGAAATTCCATGCCAATATGAAGCTGAACTGGACTCTTTCAGGCTGGAATTCTTTGTAGAAGATTTGGACGATTGCCAGTTAACAAATATCGATACATTGGAAATTGATATATTACTGAGTCCGCCAACAAATGCACCGCCAGATATTTTTATCAACAGTTTAAACAGTGTGCCAATCATTGGTGACAGTATTGGAGTAATTGTAAATACTGAAATTGAATTGAACATTCGTGCCTTGGATGCCGAGGGTGATACAATCTTATTGGATTTGTTTGAGCGTTCATCAACAGACCCTTTTGAATTTGCCGCAGCCAGGGAAAAAGGTACTGCCCAGTCTGTGTTTAGATGGACACCGGATTGCACTGACTTAACAGGTGCTAACCTAACCAGAACAATTGACCTTACGTTCATTGCAAGGGATTTGAATTGTTATAACCCTCAAGGAATTAGTAAAGACTTTACAATACATGTGATAGATCAGAACGCAGGAGAAACCGATATTCTTCCACCGAACTTGTTCACTCCTAACGGTGATGGCCTCAATGAGTATTTTGGAATGTATAACATGAATGAGGCTACCAATGAGTTAGAAAATATTTTACCTATCGATAACTGTGCAGGGCAGTTTGAGGAGGTAGTGATATTCAATCGATGGGGAAGAAAAGTATTCAGTAGTACGGACAGAGATTTCAAATGGACAGGCGATGGTGTACCATCAGGTGTTTACTTCTATCAAATTAATTATACCAATAGAGAATACCGAGGTTCTGTAAGTGTGATGTACTAATGTTAAAGTTCTACTTCTTTTAACTTTTCTGTTTTGATATAACCCACTTTGGAGTTGGACTCAATTTTAGTCCAGATGTCAGTAGTTCCTTTGGTTTCTACTCGGTTGCCTTTTTTAATGATGGTTAACACCTCTGCTGCAGATGAAGGGCCACTCATTAAATAGGCATTAGATTTTGTTACAACAGCTCTGTTATATTGCTTTCCAAAGTTGATCAGAACAAAGGTAAGGGCTAATACAAATACCATAAAAATAGATGGTACGGCCGGACTTACACCCTTTCTGAATTTTAAATAGAACGAAATTGCAAGTAACAGTATTCCAATGGAGATAAGGGTTAATACAATTGTGTTAAAATATTTAAAGAATACCGTTTGAATGAATTCGAAATCATTGTACTCATAACCATCTGCACCAGCCTTTTGAGCCAGTTCTTCCATTTTAAATAGAACCTTTTTATCGGCTGTTTTCAAATAATACAGATTTAAATAATACAGGGCGTCTGAGGTTCCTCCAAGTCCTTCTTTAATGTAGGCCATTTTAAGTAGCATGGAAGGGCTTACAACTTTCTCCTCTTCCAGAAGGGTTTTATAAATTTCGAATGACTCGGTATACTTACCTTCATTAAATAGTGAGTCGGCAGTGGCTAAACTTTGCGAGTAAGCGCCAGTGCTGCACAGTAAAACAATGATTAAACCCAGGATTCTTTTCATGGAACAAATATATGGTTGTGAAAAAACATTTACCAAGTAGTTTAAATCAATTACACGAAAGGTGGGTAAGAAAGTTTTTGCTAAAAAATGTTAGGAATGTTTGCAGTTATAATCCGACCTATTATCTTTGCAACTCCATTGAAAAAACGGTGTCAAAAAAGAGCCAATTTCAATGGATTTTTAATGAAAGATTCCGTAGCTCAGTTGGTAGAGCATCTCCCTTTTAAGGAGAGGGTCCTGGGTTCGAGCCCCAGCGGGATCACAACATAAAAGCTATCTTCGGATAGCTTTTTGCATTTATAGAAGTTGGGGCGAGAAGTCTATCCTGACTTTGCATAAGCAAACGTCAGGAAGCCCCAGCGGGATCACAAAGAAAGCCTCTGAATTTCAGAGGCTTTCTTTGTTTTACTTCACTTAGCATATTGAAGATCAATCGCTAAAAAAATTTAACAAATGCGATACTATATGCTAATTGTAAATAGTGAGGAACTAATCTTGACTGCTCCATGAAATGTTAATATCATCTAGTTTTTTCCAGATTGTCCTTAGTAAATGGTTTAGAATGACGGTAGAATACTCAATCACTGTGAGAGTTGAATTTGAATTACATTTCAATTTTGTCAATAATGGATTTTAATAGCTTATTATTCATTTGATACCACCTGTTCCATACTTCTTGATTAACAATTGTATCCTTCTTGTTAATCATAGCATCAAAATTAATAGAAGCGCTGGTTGAGCTAAATTCTTGCTTATAAATTTCAATTTCATTTAGCTGATCAACCAAACCTTGATCATAGTCATATGTGCTTAGAGCTTCAAGTAATTGTTTATCATACAATCTCTTCTTTGCTTTTGCAGTTGAATCATATAACTCAAGAGGCAATTTTATGCTTAATGTATAATCAATTCCTTCTACCTTAATTACATGAATAAACTCTGACAAATTCAGGCCAATCAGGTTTATAAAGGGTTTATACTTTTTATTGTTATGTGCTATTGTTGATTTGGCTTTCAGTTGTCCATTTGGAAAATTAGATAAAAAGGAATTATTTGCATTAAATAATATTAGCTCTCTGGCTATAGATGAAGAATCCAGTGACACACTTCTTACAAACTCAATTGATTCGGACTTAAATTTTACATCACTAGATTTGCTTTTTAGGTATGCTACATAGTGATAATTATAAAGGATTGCGGATCTATATCTTTTCCCAAACTTTTCGTAGTCAATGATGGCAACAAATGGATATGAATCTTCCTCACGGCATACTTGACATTTGTAAGTGTCTAAATTGAAATAATAGTTATAAACATTGTTGAGCTCATTTTTTAATTCATATGATCCAATCGAATTTGAGCTATATTCATAAACTGACAATCTTTCTGCACCAAAAAGACAAATGGTAACTTTTTGAATGTTGTAAAGGTCATTTAATGCAGTGAATTTTAATTCATCTTGTAAAGGATTGGAATCCGCTCGAATTACATCAGTACGCCACATTGGGTTGTCTTCTAATTTGTCTGTTGAATTTATTTCCAAGTAATTAAAATATAATCCTACTAGAATCAATATAATTCCCACTGCATTTATGATAGGAGAGTATTTTCGAAGTGATTTATTGATTTTTTTTAGCATTCTTAAATTTATCAAAAAAGGAAGATCAACGTCTTCTTCTAAATGTTATTATTTGAACAGTGCTAAATTGACATTGGGGCGTAAAGCTTGTTGGTGAAGAATAATATTTCTTTGCTAGATTTCAATAAATGTATTTAATTGTGCTTTTAAACATCTATTTTGACTCCTATGCTCTTTAATGACGATGCCAAGAAAAATGCATTCCTCTTATATTGCTACTTTCAGTTTTTGTTAGGGCTCTTTATAGTTGCGCTCACATTTCGTCATCCTGAAAGTGAGGTATATCTCATCCCTTCAATAATAATTAACCTCTGCGTTCCTGCTATACTCATGTATATCTCCAGATTTCGATTTAAAGAGGCTGTAATGGCTTTAATAGGAATCAGCTTCGTCTGCACTACAGCTTATGTGGTTACTACCGCTATTGATAATCAAAATGCCTTAGCGGCAATGTTGTTTATTACTTATTTTATTCATGCCTGTGTGCTAAGTATTGTATTTGGGCAAAAAGTAGGGCTCATTTATTTCTTTGTAGGCTTTCTGTGTGTGCTACTTAAGCAGCTGAATGTATTCAAGGCTTATGAATTTGAATTTATTTACAGCTACTCAAAAATGGAATACATGCTATTTCTCACGTTGTATCTGGGTACATTGATGAAGTTCCTGCACATTGCCCAGAATAGTAAGCAATAAAAAAACCGCTCTGATTGCTCAAAGCGGTTTCCTGTATAATCTTCGTACAGATTAAAGACTGTTAACCAACTTAGTTAATTTAGACTTGTTGTTCGCAGCTTTATTTCTGTGAATAATATTTTTCTTTGCAAGCTTGTCGATCATTGAAACCACTGTTTTCAATAAACCTTGAGCTTCAGCTTTGTCAGTCGTTTCTCTCAATTTCTTGATAAACGTTCTGGTAGTTTTGTGCTGATACTTGTTTCTTAATCTTTTTGCGTTGTTTGATCTAATTCTTTTTAACGCTGACTTATGATTTGCCATATGCTCTTATTTCAACTACTCTATTTAATTTTGAGTGTGCAAAGGTAATGTTATTTTATTTTTATACAAAACAACACTTTAATATTATTTAAATATTTATCGTTACCAGAAATTAGAATTATAATTGTCATCCATGAAAAAAACCGTCCTCATACTTCTTTTTACATGCATTTTCACCTGTTCTAATGCGATATGGGGCTTTTTTGCGCATCAGAAAATTAATAGACTAGCGGTTTTTACTCTTCCTATAGAAATGGTTGGCTTTTATAAGTTTAATATCCAATACATTACTGAAAATGCGGTAAATCCTGACA
Source organism: Fulvivirga lutea (assembly GCF_017068455.1). Classification (NCBI taxonomy): domain Bacteria; kingdom Pseudomonadati; phylum Bacteroidota; class Cytophagia; order Cytophagales; family Fulvivirgaceae; genus Fulvivirga; species Fulvivirga lutea. Next base: position 3,884,927 of record NZ_CP070608.1, on the reverse strand, counting down.
AAAGACGGTATGCAGTGGAAAATGAAGCCCCAAGGCACTATTTAGATGCGGATGTCTATGGTGACAGTGCGGTATACAAACTTCCACGCTATTGGAATGAGGCAGTTGAAAAATATACAGAAGATACTTTACAGGCCTATGGCATTGTTCCATGGCATATTTACAGAGTAAAGCAATGGCTCACAGATGCTATGCGTATACAGGATGCAGAAGCTATTCTCAGGTTATCTGCCGATTTAGGCCATTACATTGGGGATGCTAATGTGCCGCTACATACTACTGAGAATTATAATGGGCAATTGACCAATCAACACGGTATTCACGGGTTTTGGGAATCGAGGTTACCCGAACTGTATTCCAATGACTACAATTATTTTGTAGGAAATGCACAGTATATCACCAACACTCAAATTGCAGCCTGGGATGCACTGATTCAGGCTCATGAAGCCTTAGATTCAGTATTGTTTTTCGAAAAACAGCTCAGTGAGAAAATGGGCGCTGATAAGAAGTCTTCATTTGAAACGCGAGGCGCGAGCACGGTGCGAGTATATTCAAAAGATTTTTCAAGGGCCTACCACAAAGAATTAGATGGTATGGTGGAAAGACAAATGACCAGGGCTATAAAAATGATTGGTGATTTTTGGTACACCTGCTGGATTGATGCCGGTCAGCCCGATTTAGATCAATTAATTGATTTTGAATTCAGTGATCAGGAACTACAAAAACGAAAGCAGGAATTGGAAGAGTGGAAAGAAAAGCGCTATCAAGCCAGAGATCATGAATCTGGGTAATAAAATGAGTCTGAAAAGTAGAACGTCATTGCGAACAAAGTGAAGCAATCTTTACAAATGTGTCGAATCCATTATAAGATTGCTTCGATTCCTCGCAATGACGAAATTAATTTAATTTTAAGACGTCTCTATTTTCGTATAGATCATCCTAATACTTATTCCCCTTCAGCCATCTCTTCTTCCATAGCTGTAGAGTCAGATTCCATCATTTCCTCTTCAACTTCAGGCTTAGGCATAGGCTGAGATTCTACATATTCCTTTAGTTGCTTTAAACCAGTCACGTATTGATCGCCCACCATACCCTCAGCATCCATAGCAGAGGCAAAAAAGGCGCCCATCAAGTCTAAATCCTTATATCTGTATGTCCAGGTAACCTCAGTTCCATTTTCAACTGGTTTTAAAAACATGTCAGAATAATATTCACCAGCAAAACCGAAATCTAATTGAAGCGTAACACTTTTATTTTCATCTGCCTCAATGATCCATTGAGAACCTGCACCTACCTCAGGGTGGTCGCTTTCCCACGCCATTTTTGCTCCCACACCACTTTCCGGGCCCTCATAGGTATACTTTGTTTCTGGGTCAATCGTAAACCAAGGAGACCATTCATTGAAACTTTTCATAGTGGTAATTACAGGGTAAATAGCCTCGGGGCTCCTCTCAATTACAATAGATCTTTCGGTTTGCCCTTCTTTGGGTTGAAATGCAGCATAGATAACTGCTAAAACGACAATAGCTAATAAGCCGAGTCCAATAAATTTTAAAACTTTCATGTTGGTTTGATTTTAATGATTTCAACACAAGTTAAAAATAATTCCTAAATGTTGCTAGATACTATTTAGCTAGTTTTGCACCCATGAATTACTTGTCAGTTGATAGCATTTCCAAATCGTTTGGTGAAAGGGTACTTTTCGAGAACGTAACCTTTGGGATAGGCCAGGGCCAAAAAGTGGCGCTTGTAGGTGTAAATGGTAGTGGAAAAACTACTTTACTAAAAATTTTGGCCGGAGTAGATGTACCTGATAAGGGTGAAGTAGTAGTGAATAACGAAGTAAGTATTGCTTACCTGGAACAGCAACCTGAGTTTGAAACAGACCATGTAATTGAGGCCGTTTTGTCAGGAAATAAGGAGTTGGCCAAACTTATAGAGGAATACGAATACCATCTTTCCAAAGCCGAGAGTGATCCTAAATCCATGGAAAGGCTTACGGAGTTAATGAGCAAAATGGATGAAGCGGACGCCTGGACGTTTGAATCTCAGATTAAAGAGATTCTGGGTAAGTTAGGCATTGAGGACCTATCTCAGAATATCTCCAGCATGTCGGGCGGACAGAAGAAGAGAGTAGGGTTAGCAAAGGCCTTGATGGAAAAGCCTGATTTAGTAATTCTTGATGAACCCACTAACCACCTTGACTTGGAAGCTATCGAATGGCTGGAAAAGTATCTGGCTTCAAGCCAAATGGCCATTGTAATGGTAACTCACGATCGTTATTTCTTGGAAAATGTAACCAATGAGATTATTGAATTAGATAACCAGCAGGTATATTCTTATTCTGGTAACTATTCTTATTTCCTCGATAAAAAAGCGGAACGCGAGACGATTGCCCAATCGGAAAAGGAAAAAGCCAGAAATCTATATAAAACTGAGCTGGAGTGGATACGCAGACAGCCGAAGGCAAGAGGTACGAAAGCCAAATATAGAATCGATGCTTTTGAAGATACAAAGAAGAAGGCGCATGTAAACCTCTCTAAAAGTGAGGTTAATTTAGATATCGAGCAAAGAAGGCAAGGCGGAAAAGTGTTGGAACTGGAGCATTTAAATAAATCTTTTGGCGATAAAAAGCTCATTAATGATTTCAGCTATACATTTAAAAAAGGCGATAGAATTGGGATTATTGGTCATAATGGTTCGGGGAAATCTACATTTCTGAAAATAATCACAGGTAAATTAGCTGCAGATAGCGGCAAAGTGGATAAAGGGCAATCAACAGTATTTGGCTATTATGAGCAAGCAGAGCCCAACTTTAAGTCGGGTATGAAGGTGATTGAAGTAGTTCAGGAAGTAGCTGAATTTATATCTATCGGGAAAGAGGAAGTATCTGCTTCAAGGCTCTTAACCCAGTTTAATTTTGCACCAAAAGCCCAGTACGATTACGTAGATAACCTTAGTGGAGGAGAAAAACGCAGATTGCAATTGCTAAAAGTACTGATGGGCAGGCCTAATTTTTTAATTCTCGATGAGCCAACTAATGACCTGGATTTAATTACTCTGAGAACATTAGAAGAGTTTTTGCATCAATTTCAGGGATGTTTAGTGATTGTTTCACACGATCGTTATTTCATGGACAGGCTTGTGCAGCACCTGTTTGTTTTTGAAGAAGGTAAGGCCATTAAAGATTTCCCTGGCAATTATTCAGTTTATCGTGAGTCTAAGGCTGTAGAAAGAAAGGAAAACAAACCTGACGTTATCGAAAACAAAGATAAAACGGAGAAAGTAAAGGACGCTACTAGAAAGCTCACCTACAATGAGAAACGGGAATTTGAGCAGTTAGAAAGTGAAATTGAAAAACTAAATGAGAAAATAGCAGAAATGGAGCAGTTGCTAATATCCGGAGAAACCGATCATGCCAAGTTAATTAGCTGGGGTGAGGAGCTGGACAAGGCTAAGAGTGATTTAGATGCAAAAGAACTAAGGTGGTTAGAGCTGTCTGAACTGAACTAAGAAAAATTTCCAACAAATTTGGAAAAATTTCCGTACCTTAGAATAAACACTGGGAAATATGGAAGCTAATGAACCACAAGTTATTTATGGAAGGTACAGGTCAAAAATTGCCGATCCTACAACTATCGTTCTATCTGCTCAAAAAGGCGTTTCAGCTGATATTTTTACAGATGTCGTAAAACTTTTTGGCCATAATGATTACATGGCGGAAGTGATTGAATTAACACACAAAACCATTAATAAGTACCAGGTCAATAATATTAAGTTCAGCCCGATTAGAAGTGAACTTATGCTCAAACTGGTTGCACTTTATCACAAAGGAGTATCTGTTTTTGGTGATAGGTCTTCATTTATAAATTGGATGTCAAAATCTGCTTATGGGCTCGGGGGTTATATTCCGTTTGATTTGATAAAAACATCTGATGGTATAGATCTAATATCAGATGAGTTAGATCGTATCAAATATGGAGATACTGCATGATCGTATATCGCATTGTTCATGCAGAATTTGCCAATAAAATTGTAGCATCAGGCAGGCCTGCCAGATGGAATTCTGCAGGAACGTTTGTCGTTTATACAGCCTCATCAAGGTCGTTGGCTTGTTTAGAAAACTTAGTGCATAGGAGCAGTGAAGGACTTAATGCTCAATTTAGAACGTTAGTGATTGAAATTCCAGAGACTATAGTCATTGAAGAGGTTACAGTAAATGATCTACCGAAAAACTGGCCTAGTTTCAAATCGCAATTACAAACTCGGCACATGGGTGATAAATGGGCTGTTACGCAAGAAACATGCGTTTTACGGGTACCTTCTGTAATTATACCCGAAGAATCTAACTACCTCATTAATCCCCAGCATTTGGATTTTAAGAAGATCAAATTATTGGCAACAGAGGAATTCTTATTTGACAATCGCTTTAAAAGCATCTAATCCACCCATTCAATCTCCCAGACTTTATTACCGTTTGTTACTGTAGTAAACTTTGCACCTTCAAATTGCTCCACAGTAACCTTATTGTCTCGCCAACGAAGTTTTTCTTGTTTTAAAACTATGTAGCTATTTTTCTTATGAAAAGACATGATATTATAACTCTTTGGCAGTTCAATTGTAAGCGTATCCGTTGCTTGAATTTGCTCGCTTCCCCATACCTTTTGATCATTATCTGCCATTAAATGGAGCAGTTTATTTACATCAGGCACACCATATCCAAGGTAATTATTGGGATGCGGATATAAATGTGATGACTTGGCCAATAAATTTATTATCTCGCTATTTGTTATTCCAGGCTTGAGCTGCTTCATGCAGGCAATTAATCCGGTAATAATTGGGGCTGAGAAGGAAGTGCCACCAGAAGCATAACAAGAAAAGTCAGGCTTAACCATTTTCAAATGCTCCGGACCAATGGAGCTATAATCCAATCGATCCCAGTACCTATATCCGGTAGATCCAACAGCAATTGAGCCTTTAGCATCAGCGGGTATTGAAATGATTTTGAAGTCTTTGTTACCGTCATTTCCGGCTGATAGCACAATGGTCATCCCTTTGTCATTAATAGCAATATCTGTAGCGCGTGTAATTGCACTGAACTTCCCATCAACATTTTCAGGTAAATAATCGGTATCTGGGGTATCAAAACCATCGCTATAGCCCAATGAAGAGTTAACAAGGCGCACACCTTCGCTGTACATCCATTCCAGGGCTGCTATCCAATAGTCTTCCTCCGCATGATACTCAGATTCTGAGCGATCAGTTCGGGCTAAGTAATAAGTAGCTTCTGTAGCTAGCCCGGTCGTCATTTCAATACTATTACCCGCAATAAACTGAAACACTTCGGTGCCATGATTATCATTGTTCAAAGAGGTGCCCTCAAAAGGGTTTACGAGTTCAGGGTCGATATAATTTTTATAGCCTTTTACCTGTCCTTGTTCAATGGCCTTTTTTAGATATCTATTTTTATCTGCATTGAGGAAGCCGGCATCAATAATTCCAATTTTTATACCCTTACCATTAATACCCATTTGTATGAGTGTATCGGCTTTAATCTGATCGAGCGACTTGTGTATCTGGAAAGGCTCGATAATACTACCATGAGTAATAATATGACTGCGCACGGCACTAATCCCAGCGATAGCAGCATTTAATTTTAAACTATTGATTTGCTCATAAGATAAATTGCTGGAATAGGCCTTTAACCAGTCAGAAATAACAATTGGGGTAGTACCAAACGCATTGGCGGTATTTCTGATATCCTCAACTGAGGCCGTTTTGTCTTTTAGATATATCCAGTACTTTTGCTGCGCCCGCAAAGTGCCTGCAAATAGCATGAGGGCATAAATCAAAAGTTTAAATTTATTCATAACATTAAATTTAGCAGAATTTAACTTCTACTGAAATTAGACTAATTAGCCATTATGAAATATACACCTCTTAATAAAGAACTATACATAAAAAACAGAAAGCAGTTTGTGGAGCAAATGAAGCCCAACTCAATAGCTGTTTTTAATTCTAATGATATCATGCCAACGAATGCTGATGGAACGATGGTTTTTCGTCAAAATAACGATTTGTTGAGCCTTTCAGGCATAGACCAAGAGGAAAGTATGTTGGTGTTATTCCCTGATTTTTACGATAAAACCTTCTCTGAAGTGTTGTTCTTAAAAGAGACGAATGAAAATATCGCAATCTGGGAGGGTCATAAATTCACCAAAGAAGAAGCTGAGGAAATTTCAGGAATAAAAAATATCCTTTGGGTATCGAGCTTCGAAGGTGTGTTTAACACACTTATGGCTGAGGCAGAGCATGTTTACCTGAATACAAATGAGCATATAAGAGCAGTTGTTGAGGTTCAGACTAGGGATAGAAGATTTTTAAATTGGTGTAAGGATAAGTACCCCATTCATAAGTATGAACGTTCTGCACCATTAATGCATAACGTTCGTACCTCTAAGTCTCAATACGAGATTGATGCCATGCAAATTGCATGTGATATCACTGAAAAAGGCTTTAGAAGGGTAGCAAAGTTTGTGAAGCCAGGCGTAATGGAATACGAGATTGAAGCCGAATATCTTCATGAATTTGTGAGAAACCGTTCTAGAGGTTTTGCATATACGCCAATAGTAGCCTCAGGATACAGCGCATGTGTGCTACATTATATTGATAATAATCAGGAGTGTAAAGATGGCGACCTGCTGCTCATGGATGTAGGCGCTGAATATGCCAATTATAATGCCGACATGACTCGTACAATACCTGTTAATGGTAGGTTCACGGAGCGTCAAAAAGCGGTTTATAATGCCGTATTAAAAGTAAAAAGAGAGGCCACCAAAATGTTGAGGCCAGGAAATGTAATTCCTGAATACCATAAAGAGGTGGGCAAGTTGATGGAGAGCGAATTGATAGGTTTAGGTCTGATCGATAAAACGGATGTAAAAAACCAGGATCCATCAAACCCAGTTTACAAAAAATACTTTATGCATGGCACTTCGCACCATATAGGTTTAGATGTGCATGATGTGCCTAATATTTATCAGGAGATGAAGGAAGGCATGGTATTTACTGTGGAGCCTGGAATTTATATTAGAGAAGAAAGTCTCGGGGTAAGACTTGAAAATGACATTGTAATTACCAAAGATGGCACATTCGACCTGATGCGCAATATCCCTATTGAAGCCGAAGAGATTGAAGATTTGATGAATTCTTAAGTATGAGCGATAGCATTAAAAACTCGGACAAAGCACCAGAACCGGTAGGTTTATACCCTCACGCACGTAAAGTGGGTAACTTATTGTTTCTGTCAGGAGTTGGGCCCAGAAAAAAAGGAACAAAAGAAATACCAGGTGTTACACTAGACGCTGATGGTAATATAACTGACTATGATATTGAAGCCCAGTGCCATTCTGTATTTGAAAATGTACGGTTAGTTTTAGAGGCTTCAGGTAGTAGTTGGGATAAACTAGTAGATGTTACGGTGTTTCTCACGAATATTAAGGTAGATTTCAAGAAGTACAATGCTATTTACGCAGAGTATTTCAAGGATAATCAGCCGTGCAGAACTACCGTAGAAATAAACTCACTGCCAACCCCTATTGCTATTGAGTTGAAGTGTATTGCAACTATAGATTAGTGGAATGCATATTCCCCTCTCGGGAGGGGCTAGGGGTGGGTAAAATAAAAAACCTTTCCTAAGCTTTCAAAGCTTAATATGATTCACTTTTAAAATAATGTAGTTTTACTTATCTTAAATTGTCATATTTAAATTTAATATTGACTTTATTTAAAGATAAGCATCATGAAATTAGAGAAAATTCTCGATCGCCTAAATTCTTTTGAAAAGAACTCTTTCCTTAAAATTATTGATGGCATTCTCTCAGAAAACCCGGCTAATTATTCAAAAGTTGATAAGATAATTTCAGAATACAGTGGAGACTTAAAGAATATAGATAGTCAGAATATCTCTAATGTATTTTCTCTCCTTGAGAACGAATTTGCGAGTTTCATAAAAACAGAATTTGTTAATGTGACATCTCAACTCGATATACTAATTGATATTATAATTAGAGATGGCAATTGTATTATGAAACAAGATTGGCTTTCTAGACTATATGAGCAGGAAATAAAGCAAATCAAAAAGAAAATAAAACAGTTAGAAAATGATCTGAAAGAACACGACTCTTCAGAGTCGAGAATACGAGATTATCTTATTTATAAAGCATGTGTCCATACTGCATATTATAATGATGAGGATAATAATCAAGAACCAAAAATTACCGCAGATGAGCAATCAATCTTGATCACATTATCACAACAATTAGAGCTTTCGCAAGAAGAAATTAAGCTCATAAATTACATGGTTGTGCCCATTGATAAAATGGAGGTTCAAAGTGTAATTGACCAACTAAAAAATACGGGTATAGTCTTCTATTCTAAGAAGAATAACATGGTTTATGTAGCTGATGAAATGGTAAGGGTTCTCCGGAAAATTAGAGGAAAAGAGGTAGCCGATAAGTTCTTTAGAAGAGTTTTAAAGCAGATAAGAGAGCCTCAAATTAATCTCGTATGTAAAAAACATAACATTGATTGGAAGCAACCGCTTGATATTAAGATCAAAAATATAATCAACGAAGGTATTTCCTTTAGTACAATACTTTCAAATGATATCTACAAAGACGATACGAAATTAACAGAGAAGAAAAAATTTATATCAGAGTTATGTGATAAAGGTCTTTCAATAGAACCGTCATTAAAAGGAGCAACTGTTGAGGAAAAGATTCAAAATCTCATTGATTATTTTGACCATATCGAAAAGGACACTAAAGTTGGCATCTCTCATGAAGGATATGAGAAGATGCTGAATGAAATTAATGAATTGATACCCAAAGTCAATGCTATCCTAAAACAGGAGTTTGAATTACAAGAAGAAAAAGTTCTTAGCAGTGAGTACCTTTTAGATTACAATATAAAACCTCGCGATGTATTAGAGGTAATTCCAGAAAAAGAACTATCGAAATTTGCCTCAAAACAAGGAGCCAAAACCAGAGGAAATTTAATTTCTAATGTATTGGAAGTCTTTAAAGATTCTGAAAATATGTATTTAGAGAATTACTCAGCTTTTGGCTACAGGGATATCAAAACGTTAAAAGAAAATGGAATAAGAATAAAAGAAAGTGAAATAGGCCTGAAATTCGAGTCATTAACAATGAAGATTTTTCAAAACCTTGGCTTTAAAGTTGATGATTCAATTAGAAAAACATTAAACACTAAAAAAGATAAGATTGATCTGGTGATTGATTTGGGCAAAAATCAATTGATAATTGTTGAATGTAAAACTAACAAGGATAGTGGGTATAATAAATTCAGTGCTGTAAAAAGACAGTTAAAGGCATATTCAGACTTGGCTAAATCAAAAGGCTATACTGTGATTAAATCATTATTGATTGGACCGGAATTCAGTGATGACTTTATAAAGGATGTTGGTCTTGAATATGAACTTAATTTATCATTGATTACAGCTGATTCATTAATTCAAATTATGCACGGGTTTAAAAAATCTAAATTAAAGGTGTTTCCACATAATCTCCTCATGCGTGATGTTCTTATACAGGAGGATCGAGTAATAAAAGCAATGGGTAAATAAAAAAGGCTTCCGATCGGAAGCCTTTTTAAATATTGTAATTCGATACTTAAACCGCAAAACTCTCTCCACAACCACAAGTTCTTGTGGCATTTGGGTTAATAAACTGAAAGCCTTTGCCATTTAGTCCGTCTGAAAAGTCTAATGTAGTGCCTAATAAGTAAAGCAAACTTTTCTTGTCAACAAGAATTTTTACGCCTTTATCTTCAAACACTTCATCGCTATCTTCAACAGCAGAATCAAATTTTAGGTCGTACATCAAACCTGAGCAACCACCACCTTGTACCAACACACGGATGTTGTGGTCATCAGACTTACCTTCCTGATTCCTCAATTCTATAATTCTATCTTTCGCCTTATCTGTTACACTTATCATAATTGCAAAATTAAGCCACTGGATTCAATACTACACTAAAAACGGTAATTGTATTACTATCTCTACCGTAATACAACTTATCTAGCGCATCGTAAATGCTACTTGCTCTAAAGTAAGAAGTGTGCAACTCCTTATTTTCATTATTAGCTATCCACTGAATAGTATAAGAGCTTTCTTTCTCCTTATAATTCTCAACGTAAGTAAGCATTTTCTTTAATGCATCTACTTTGTCGAAACCTAATTCAGAATGAAATAAAAAAGATTGATTGTGCCTCGGATTGATAGTTATCAAATCCAATTTAATCTTTCCTTCAAATTTACTGTATTCAAAAATCAGGGCATTACTTCTTAGCCCTAAATAGCTTTTTATATCTTTTTGAATCCGGGCCGCCTCTACATGTATGTCGTTTGCTGTCTCCATCATAATTATATTTCTTTCTGCTTTGGAGAAATAAATTTAAACTAAAACTTTTCACAAGGGCAAAAAGTTTCAAACTTTAACGTTCTATTGTCAGCACAAAGATAAAAACTACTCATGAACAAAATAGAACATATTGGAATAGCCGTTAAAAGCCTTGAAACGTCAAATAAATTATTTTCTTCATTATTAAATACAGAGCCCTACAAAACGGAAGAAGTTGTATCAGAAAATGTAAACACTTCTTTCTTCCAAATGGGCGAATCTAAAATAGAATTACTGGAAGCAACTGATCCGGCAAGCCCTATAGCTAAGTTTATTGAAAAGAAGGGCGAGGGTATTCATCATATTGCCTACGATGTAACTGATATTGAAGCGGAAATGAAGCGTCTGCAAGATGAGGGTTTTATTTTGCTTAATGAGAAGCCAAAAAAAGGTGCAGATAACAAATTGGTTTGCTTTCTACACCCTAAATCTACTAATGGTGTTCTTGTAGAACTATGCCAGGAGATTAATTCCTGATTTTCTTATAATCTGCCACATCAACACGGTCGTATTGTACCGAATTATAGTATTTTAATTTCTTTTTTCCCTTTGCGGTTTTGTACTGAGGCCTCGGGCCACATGATGCAAAAAGAACTAACATAAGCGCAACTACCAATATTTCTGCAATTATTCCTTTCATCTTCTTATAGGTTGTTGTTTTGTTACTAAATACGCCTGAGAAGCATTTTAGTCACCAAGACAATGGCCGATACTAGATTAAGTATAACTTTGCAACGCTGAACTGCGGTTTTAACCGTTGAGTTACATCTAAATTTTAATAGAAAATGGCTGAAAAAAGGACTGAATTAAGTGATTTAGGAGAATTTGGAATTATTGAGCGTATCAAAAATAGCACTAAAAATAAGCATAAATCTACCCTTGAAGGGATAGGTGATGATGCCGCAATAATAGATGTAAAGGATAAGCAGCTTTTGGTTTCCACCGATATGCTTTTGGAAGGCGTGCACTTCGATTTATCCTATATGCCATTGGCACACTTGGGTTACAAAGCAGTAGCTGTAAATGTATCAGACATAGCGGCTATGAATGGCGTTCCCACTCAAATTACTGTAAATATTGGTTTAAGTAATAGGTTTTCCTTAGAAGCTGTGGATACGCTTTATCAAGGAATTTTAAAGGCGTGTGAAGATTTTAAGGTTGACCTTGTTGGAGGTGACACAAGTTCTTCTGCCAGCGGATTAGTGTTGTCGATTACTGCATTGGGTCAGGTGGATAAGAAATCAGTGGTTAAACGTTCAGGAGCAAAGAAAGGCGATATAATTTGTGTTACCGGAGATTTAGGAGCTGCCTACCTAGGTCTGCAGGTGTTGGAGCGCGAAAAACAAGTGTTCTTGTCTAATCCGGAAATGCAGCCCCAATTGGATAAATATGATTACATAGTACAAAGGCAACTTAAACCGTCTGCAAGAATGGATATAATTCATGAGCTGGCAGAATTAAAACTGGTACCTTCTTCTATGATCGACATTTCAGACGGCCTGGCTTCAGAACTCATGCACCTTGCTAAAAGCTCCAAAATTGGTGTTCAGATCTATGAAGATAAATTGCCTATTGACAAACAGACTTACGATACTGGCTATGAGTTAGGTATAGACTCAACAACTGCAGCATTGAATGGCGGTGAAGATTATGAGCTTCTTTTTACCATCAATCAAGATGATTATGAAAAGCTCAAGAATCATTCTGACATCCACTTTATTGGCTATGTAAAAGAATTTTCAGAAGGCTGTAAAATGGTAACCAAACAAGAAAACCTGATTGATATTAAGGCGCAAGGCTGGAATCACTACAAAAAAGATTAATCTTCTGGATAAGGTATAAATACGAATTTTGTAAAGTCATCGTCTATTACGAATAGGCAGCAAAATTCGTCAGGGTCTTTATAGTTCGCCTTAAATTCATCTACTTTATCAGCCGCCACAATTTCACGCTGTACAAATTCATCCAAAAAAGAAGCATTGTAATTCCAGTTAACGGCAAGGTCTTCTTTGGCTATGAGCAACTGCCCAATAGGCTGTTCAAACTTAGCGATTGCAAATACTGGATGATCTGAGAAGCCTCTTTTTCTTATTTGGTAGGATGCTTCTTTAAGCGTGTCAGAAACTACTGCAAAATCTTGCGTTATTGAGCCTAAATATTTGCCGTTTAATTCTGGATCGTTATTCATAACAAAAATTGTTTCTGCAAAATTAGGCCAATTCCTTAGCTATCCAATCGGAACAGAATTCTTTTAGGTCCTCAAAAAAGAGTTTGAATTCACTTTCAAATTCAGTGTAATGGTCATTCAAATCATTCACAGCTTCATCCATTTTAGAGTTAAATTTGGTTCTTCTTGCCATACCTGAAAGTGATCTGTGAATACCCTCTGTTTTTGCATAGTGGTAAAGCCAATTTCCATCCATCATATATGGTAAAACGTATTGAGCTTTAGCCGGCATAATGTTCTTAAAGTTGGATAATATTGAGTAGGCGTTTTGAGTGAATGTCAGCAAATCTGTAGTATGATAATCTGACCAATTTTTGGCAAGAAAATGATCGTAAAAAACATCTACAATCACCCCTGAGTAATGCCTGTATTTTGCTCTCAACCGATCCTTACTTTTGTGCACAACTTCATGCTGATCTGTGTATTCATCAATAGCTCTATGCAGCCATATACCTTTTACAAGCAGATCGTCATAATGATCAAAACTGCTGCCTTTCACGAAGTCACCCATAAAGTTTCCAACCATTAGTTTTTGGTTATCGCCAGATAGGTATATGTGAGCGAGAAAGTTCATTCAGTATAGATCAACTTAAAACTAAAGGTTTATTTATCAGGATTTATTAAATTGCTTTATTAATGTCATAAAATCAGATCTATGCCCTTAAAAGAAAATCCGCATTTAAATATTTTGGTAATGATGGCCAAAATTGATGGTGAAACCGATCAGGCTGAGTTGGAATTAATCAGACAAATTGGGGCTTCTTCAAATGTTTCTTCTGAAGACATTGAGGCAATAATAGATCAGACAAGAGCTGAACATAACATTCCATCTATTGAACATTTCACCAGAGAGCAAAAAGTCGAACTAATGACCAACCTTGTGATGGTGATGAAAATTGACGGCAGAATTGATAAAGAAGAAATGAAATTTTGTTGGCAAGTCATCAAAAAATTAGGTTACAATGAAGAAGCACTGTTTGATTTAGTTTCTACAACCTATTTGGATCCATCCAAGGCGGTAGACAAGAGTGACATCAAGAAAAGAGCAGAAAAATACTTATCCTGATTTGACTCCCTTTGATGCTGCACTTCATGACCTGTACTATAACGGCAAGTGCTCAGAATTAACGCTTCATAATAACTATGGAAATCCTGAAATTATGCCGGTTGAGGTGTTTTTCAGAGAGGAATATGACTTTACAGAACTTGAGAAAAAAGCCTTGAGTTTATGTAAGGGCAAAATCTTAGATATTGGTGCAGGAGCCGGAGCTTTAACACTAAACCTAAATAATAACGGACATGATGTCACAGCGGTGGAGACATCTGAAGTAGGCTGTTACATTATGGCTCATGAAGGTGCTAAAAACATCATTTGCGATGATTATCGAAACATCGAAGAAAAATTCGACACGCTACTGTTAATGATGAACGGGTTTGGATTGTGCGAAAAGTTAGAGAATATTCCTATTTTCTTCAGCAGCCTAAAATCACTTTTAAATAGCGGAGGTCGGGTAATTGTAGATTCTAGTGATGTAAAATATATGGCCGATGAAATGCCTAAGGATAGGTATTACGGTGAGGTAGAGTTCTGCTATGAGTACGAAAGTATTCTTGGGGAATGGTTTAATTGGTTATACATTGATCCAATTCTGCTACAATCAGAGGCCAAGAAGAATGACTGGCATTGCGAAATAGTTTTTACTGATGAGCATGATCAATACTTAGCAATTTTAAAACCCAATAATTACAACTAGTTATTGCTTAAAAAGTGCTTCTGCTTGTATTTATAGCTTAAGTAGGAGAGTACATTTCCAAACTCCTCAATTGATTCTCTAAACTCATCCGGAATATCTCTACCGTTAATTTTAGCAATTAATAAACCATATACCCCATTGAGGCAAATTTGCACTTCACTGTTAATTTTACCTTCGGCCAGTTGGAGCATTTGTTGAATATGGCTTTCTGCTTTTGTGTATATCGATTTAAATTCTTCGTCATTATGAACTAACTCTTGTTTGAGCTCATCTAATTGCGCCACAATTTCATGAGTTTCTTTAAGGTGCCCACTGCTGAGTATATTCTCATGCTGCATTCTCTCCAATAGTTGCTGATACCAATGCTCTAACTCTTTCTTGGTAGTACCTTCTGTTGGAATGTGTTTTAGTACATATTCTTTCACTTTATCGATATCACATTCAAAGGCTCTTATTAAGTCTTCAGACTGATACATGTGAATGATGTATTCGGCAATATTATTCTGTCTTTTCTTCTCAGCAATGTTCATTTCAGTCGTAAAATATATGTTCGTTCTCGTTGTTCTTTTCCAGCTAATTATTAGCTACTTTTGCAGGTCAAAATTAGAGGATAAGGGATTAGTCTAACATGAAATGAGGACAATTTTATTCATTAAAGCTTCTTTTAATTTTAATGAATAAGATTATTACGAATTCCATGTGACCGTTGAACATTCAACTATACACATGAAAAACATTAGAAATTTTTGCATCATAGCACACATCGACCATGGCAAGAGCACGTTGGCAGATAGGCTATTGCAGGCGACAGGTACCGTGAGTGATAGGGATATGCAAGAGCAGTTGCTGGATGATATGGACTTGGAGCGTGAGCGAGGGATAACCATTAAGTCGCATGCCATTCAAATGGATTACAAATTTAATGGTGAAGATTATACTCTAAATTTGATTGACACCCCGGGACACGTAGATTTTTCTTATGAGGTCTCTCGTTCCATCGCAGCATGCGAAGGAGCACTACTAATTGTAGATGCAGCTCAGGGTATCGAGGCTCAAACAATCTCCAATTTATATTTAGCATTAGAGCACGATCTGGAGATTATTCCAGTCTTAAATAAAATTGATTTACCTAGTGCCATGCCGGAGGAGGTTACAGACCAGATTGTTGAATTAATTGGCTGTGCCCCTGAATCAGTTATCCATGCCAGTGCGAAAGAGGGTATAGGTATCGATAACATTCTTTCTGCAATTATAGAAAGAATCCCTGCTCCAAAAGGTGATCCTGAAGAACCATTACAGGCTATGATCTTTGATTCTGTGTTTAATCCTTTCAGAGGCATTGAGGTTTATTTCCGAGTGTTTAATGGAACACTGAAGAAAGGAGAGAAGGTAAAGTTTGTAAATACCAATAAAACCTATGAAGCCGATGAGATTGGGGTATTAAAATTGAAGCAACAACCAAAGAATTCAATTAGTGCCGGGAATGTGGGTTATATCATATCAGGTATTAAAGTCGCCAAAGAAGTTAAGGTGGGTGATACGATAACACACGTAGATCGTCCCTGTAAGGCAGTGAAAGGTTTTGAGAATGTGAAGCCGATGGTTTTTGCCGGAATCTATCCTGTGGATACTAGTGAATTTGAGGAGTTGAGAGCCTCTATGGAGAAGCTTCAATTAAATGATGCTTCGTTAATATGGGAACCTGAAACTTCAGCGGCATTAGGGTTTGGATTCAGGTGTGGATTCCTTGGAATGCTGCACATGGAAATTGTTCAGGAAAGACTCGAGCGTGAGTTTGATATGACAGTGATCACTACCGTTCCCTCAGTTCAATTTCATGCTGTAAAAACGGATGGTTCAGTGTATAATATTAATGCACCATCAGAAATGCCTGAGCCAAATACGGTTTCTCATATTGAAGAGCCATTTATTAGAGCTCAAATCATAAGTAAGGCAGATTACATCGGTAATATAATAAGCCTGTGTATCGATAAGCGAGGTATTATTAAGAATCAGGTTTATCTCACTTCCAATAGAGTTGAATTAACATTTGAATTGCCATTGGCTGAGATCGTTTTTGATTTCTTCGATAAATTGAAAACATTATCTCGTGGTTATGCCTCATTGGATTATGAGCTTATCGGATACAGGCAGTCATCGATGGTTAAACTGGATATCATGTTAAATAGTGAGAAAGTGGATGCACTTTCTGCTATCGTTCATAGAGATAAAGCCTACGAGTGGGGAAAACGCCTGTGTGAAAAACTAAAGGATTTGATTCCTCGTCAAATGTTTGAAATAGCAATACAGGCTTCTATCGGTACCAAAATTATCGCCAGAGAAACTGTAAAGGCAATGCGAAAAAACGTTTTGGCAAAATGTTATGGGGGTGATATTTCAAGGAAGCGTAAATTATTAGAGAAGCAAAAGAAAGGTAAAAAAAGAATGCGTCAGGTAGGAAATGTTGAAATTCCTCAAGAGGCATTCATGGCAGTACTTAAATTAGATTGATAAATTATGTCGGCTACAATACTAGACGGAAGAAAGGTTTCCAGAGAAATTGAAGAAGAAATCAAATCGGAAGTTGATGCGTTAAAAGCAAAAAATAAAAAAGCTCCACACCTGGCCGCAATTCTAGTAGGTGATGACGGTGCCAGCCAGACATATGTAAACAATAAAATTAAAGCGTGTAAACGGGTAGGTTTCGAATATACCCTACTTAATTTTCCTACTACAATTTCAGAATCAAAACTGATGACTGAGATTGAACGGATAAATGCCGATGAAGATATTGATGGTCTGATTGTGCAACTTCCACTCCCTGATCATATTTCGGCATCAAAAGTGACGGATAGAATACTACCACATAAAGATGTTGATGGCTTTACGAACGAAAACTATGGTCGTATTACTTCCAAGCATCCGGGATTGCTTCCGGCCACACCTTTCGGTATTGTGGAACTGCTTAAAAGGTATAAGGTAGATATTAAAGGAAAACATTGCGTGATGGTAGGCAACAGCCGAACTGTTGGCGCACCCATGAGTTCTATAATGGCCTACCACGAAAATGCCACCGTAACAGTTTGTCATATACATACGGTCGACTTAGCACATTACACTAAGCAGGCCGATATATTAATAGTAGCTACTGGCAAGCCGGCACTAATAACAGGCGACATGGTTAAAGAAGGCGTAGCAGTAGTGGATGTGGGCATCACACGAATTCCTACAGAAGATAATGAAAGAGGCTATATACTTAGTGGTGATGTTAATTTTGAAGAAGTGGAAAAGAAAGCGTCTTTTATTACTCCAGTTCCTGGTGGCGTTGGACCGATGACAATCGCCTCACTTCTTATGAATACCCTAAAGGCAGCAACAACAAAAAGCACTATTACTACAGAAATATAAATTCGGTATTTTCGTTTTGGATGCATAGATTTAAAAATCTATGTGGAAAATACACCTTATTATATGTTGTCTATTTTTTTGTGCTTATCAGTCAATAGCTCAATCACGTCTTAGTACAAAATCAAAGAAAGCAGCTGAGCTATATTACGAAGCTGATAATTATAGGGTTAGAGGTCAGTATAATCAAGCGATTAGCCTTTTAGAGCAATCCATTCAAAAAGACAAAAAATTTCATGAGGCTTACTTTAGGCTTGCCACCATATATAAGGCTCAAGGGGATCTTACAAAAGCCGAATCTCTTTTTCTCAATGTCATTGAATTAAAAGGAGAAAATAATGGGCCCTCTTATTTCGAATTAGGAGAACTGTATTTAAGAAAGAATGACTATAAGCAAGCCATTGATTACATAAATAAGTATCTGGCATATAATCCAAGAAACTCTCAAAGAGTTATGGAAGCAAATACGATTCTATCCAATGCACAGTTTGCAATTGAAAATAATAAAAGGGAGGTGTCATTTAACCCGAAGCCCTTATCAGATACGGTCAACGCTTTTGCAATGCAGTATTTTCCTGTAGTTACTGTTGATGGTCAGTCCTTAATATTTACTAGAAGATTAGGAGATACTCCAAATGATGACGAGGACTTGGTTATTTGTAAACTAGACTCTAATGGCCAATGGTCTGCCCCTGAATCAATTTCATCCAACATAAATTCTCAGTTCAATGAAGGTACTTGTACGATTTCTGCAGATGGCCGAGTATTAATTTTTACTTCGTGCTACGGCAGAAATGGATATGGAAGCTGTGATTTATATATAAGTGAAAAGGAAGGTGGCGTTTGGTCAGTGCCAGAAAATTTGGGGCCTAATATAAATTCCAGGTATTGGGAATCCCAACCGAGCCTTTCGGCTGATGGTAGAACCCTTTATTTTATATCTAACAGACCAAACGGATTAGGGGGTCGCGACATTTGGGTTTCATATAAAGATGATTCGGAGGTTTGGTCCAAGCCCAAGAACATGGGCCCACTCGTTAATACAGTACAAGAAGAGGTTTCTCCTTTTATTCATCCTAACGGACTCATATTATATTATGCAACTAACGGCCTGCCTGGTTTTGGTGGGTTCGACCTATATAGTTCACAAAGAGATAATGACAGTTGGTCGAAACCTGTTAATATAGGCTCACCTATTAATAATGGTGAAGATCAGGTTTCCCTATTTATTACTTCGAGAGGTGACAAAGGTTATTACTCTAATGAATCATTAAACTCTGAGAAGAAAGGCGTTCTCTATGAATTTGAATTGTCTGAAATTTATGAATTAGAGAATAAGGCCTCTTATGTACAAGGAATTGTGCGCGATGCAGAAACAAAATCCCCACTTAAAGCAAAAATTGAATTATTTGATTTGTCACAAGATGAAAGGTTGTCAGTCGTGTATTCAGATTCTGTTACTGGTGAATACTTGATGGTCCTTACCGAGGGCTCCGAATATGCATTATATGCAAACGCAAAATCATACCTATTTAATACATATACATTTAAGATGGAGTTGAATAACGACTCCGAGCCAGTAGCAATGGATATATACTTGAGCCCAATTAAGGAAAATGTTTCTACCAGATTGAATAATATATTTTTCGACACCGATAGTTATAGCCTTAAGGATAACTCTAAGACAGAATTAAAGAAGATAATTTCCTTTTTAAAGGATAATCCAAAGGTTAGGATTGAAATAGTCGGCCATACTGATAACGATGGCAATGATTCTTACAATCAAGAATTGTCGTTGAAAAGAGCTGAAAGCGTTGTTGAATATTTAAAAAATGCAGGAATAGATCAATCCAGGCTATATTTTAAAGGTAAGGGAGCCTCTAACCCATTGGTTCCTAATACTACAGAAGAGAACAAATCTCTTAATAGAAGAATAGAATTTAAAATAGTTGAATTTTAATCATTTTTAGGGTATCACCCAATCTGGGGGAGTCTATTACGTAGTGACTTATATTTTGTTTCCCTTTTCCCGTAAAACGCATTATTTTTTTATTTGAATTGTTTATCGTTTCCGAATTTTATTCTAAGTTTAAGGCAAACTATTTTTAATTTTTAACCTAAACATTACAATATGAAGAAGTTTTTACTGCTTAGTTTCATGTTGATGTTCGCATTCGCGTTCAGCGATTCGTGGGCTCAAGAGCGCACTGTGTCGGGAAAAGTCACCTCTATCGAGGATGGTTCATCTCTACCCGGTGTTAACGTTGTACTAAAAGGTACAACCACAGGTACTGTTACCGACATTGATGGTAACTTCAAGTTAAGTGTACCTTCTGATGGTGGTACATTAGTATTTTCATTTATTGGATTGGCGACTGAAGAAGTAGCTATCGGTTCGCGATCTGTAATTGATATTCAGATGTCACCGGATGTTCAGCAGCTTTCAGAAGTTGTAGTAACAGCGGTAGGTATCCAAAGAGAAGCAAAAGCACTGGGTTATGGTGTAGAAAGAGTAGGAGGCGATAAAGTATCAGGTGTATCAGAACCAGATGCTTTGAGAGCGATGCAAGGAAAAGTAGCCGGTGTTAATATTGGAGGATCTAGTAGTGCACCAGGTAGTGCTACACGTATTACTATTAGAGGTAACTCCTCTTTATTAGGTAATAACCAACCTTTGTTCGTAGTGGATGGTATCCCATATAATAATGATACTAATGGATCAGGTCCGGGGTTCAATAGTGACCAGTTAACGGGAGGAGGAGCTTTTGGTAGCCGTTTCCAGGATTTAGATCCTAATAACATTGAGTCAGTAAACGTTCTAAAGGGAGCAGCGGCAGCTGCCTTATATGGTACCAGAGCTGCGAATGGAGTAATCGTAATTACTACTAAGACAGGATCTTCAGGTGCTAGTAAAAAAGGACTAGAGATTTCTTACACAGGTAACTTTGCCATGGAAGAGGTTGCAAACCTTCCTGATTACCAAAATTCGTATGGAACGGGAACGAACTTCAACTATCAGCAAGTGAATGGATCATGGGGAGCACCATTTGTTGGAGCGAAGCCTTATGCGACTACTACTGAGATTCCACACTGGTATGATGGAGTGATAGGTCTTGAGGAGTTTTGGGGTACAACAGTACCATACAGAGCTTATCCCGATAACGTGAAAGATTTCTTTCAGACAGGAACATTTCTTGAGAACTCATTAAGAGTATCGGGAGGTAATGAGAAAGCTCAAAGTACATTAGTTGTATCGAGAGCGAAGCAGGAGGGTATAGTGCCCAACACTCAGTTTAATCGTACAAACGTTAGTTTAGGAGGTCAGACTCAGTTGGACAACGGACTTAACGTAGGTGGTAATTTACAATATACTTCTTCCGTTCAAGAGTCGTTCCAGGGAGGAGCCAACAATGCGATTGGTAATGGTTCTGCTTTTGCCAGAACGTTGTATTTAGGACGTAACTGGGATTTACACGGCCAGCCTTTCCAGAACCCATTAACAAATGCATCTGTATTTATGGTTGGTCCAGGTCAGGCTGATAACCCTTTATGGTCTGTTGAGAATGCAGGTATTGAGTCAGAAACAGATCGTTACGTAGCTTCCTTCAACTTGAGCTATGATGTATTGGATTGGTTAAACCTTACTTACCGACTGGGAGTGAATGGCTATAACCAAACCACGACAGATTACTTCCGACCAGGATCAAGAGGAGCTGGTGGATCGGGTCAGATCATCAATGCGTATGATCGATTCCAGGAGATAGAGTCGAACTTTATTGTGACGGTGACTAAGGATATCACTGAAGATATTAGCTTCAGAGGTATATTAGGACATAACATCAACCAGAGAACAGGTGAAGGCCAGCGTTACACGGGTATAGGTTATGTGGATTTCTTTATTAATGATATAGATAACACAAACTCAGTCATTCCATCAGGAGGTACTTTCTTCCAACGAAGATTGATCGGAGCTTATACTGATATGAACTTTGGTTACCGAGACTTTTTGTTCTTGAACTTAACGGCAAGAAATGACTGGTCCTCTACCTTACCTGAGGATAACAGAAGTTTCTTCTACCCAGCGGTGAGTACTTCATTTATCTTCACTGATGCGTTTGATTTACAGTCGAATGTGTTGTCTTTTGGTAAGATCAGAGCAAGTTGGGCCCAGGTGGGTAATGATACAGCGCCTTACCAGATTGTACCGGTATTTTTGTTGAATGCCAATGGTTTGGCCCAGGCAGGAGCTACTGCTTTACCATTTAATGGTACTTCAGGTTCTACGTTATCAAATATTGCAAGAGACCCCAACTTGAAACCGGAGCAAACTTCTGAGTTTGAGTTAGGATTGGAGACTAAGTTCTTCAACAATCGATTAGGTCTTGATGTGGCTGTGTACGAGCGAACATCTACGGATCAGATTGTACAGGTAGCCATTCCAGCTGAGACAGGATTTACTTCGTTGTTAACGAATGGTGGTGAGTTGAGTAACACGGGTATTGAGCTTACGTTAACGGCTACTCCATTGAAGTTGAGTAATGGATTCCAGTGGGATTTTGTAGGTACGTTTACTCATAATAAGAACGTGATTGAGTCATTACGACCAGGTTCTGATGAATTGGTATTAGGTAATACTTTTGCAGGATCTGTGCAATCAGTACATCTTCCTGGTGAAGAGTATGGTTTGATCCGAGGAAGTGTGAACTCACGTGACGATGAAGGTAATTTATTAATTGATCCGGCTAACGGGCAGTTGATTCCGGCATTGAATCCTGAGATTATAGGCAACCCGAACCCTGATTTCATTGTGGGTATAACGAACTCATTCAGCTGGAAAGGGCTATCGTTGTCAGCAGTACTTGACTGGAGACAAGGAGGAGATTTGTATTCGGTAACGAACCTTTCTTTATTGGGTAGAGGTGTAACCAAGGACACTGAGGACAGGGAAGTTAATAAGATCATCCCAGGAGTTTATGGTGATCCTAACACGAATGAACCTATCCGTGATGAGAATGGTGACAAGATACCAAACACCACGATGGTGGAAGTAAACACCCTTTACTTCGGTCAGTCATTTGCGATTAATGGTCAGGATGAGTGGTCTATTTGGGATGCGACCGTAGTTCGCTTGAGAGAGGTAACATTGGGCTATACGCTTCCAAAATCTTTATTGGAGAAGACTCCATTTGGATCGGCTAAGGTGACTTTATCAGGTAGAAACTTATGGTATAATGCCCCTAATTTCCCAGAGGCGTCAAATTTTGATCCAGAGGTAAGCCAGTTTGGAAACACCAACTTGCAAGGATACGAGTTTACTTCAGCGCCTTCGACAAGAAGATATGGTGTAACAGTTAACTTAACTTTTTAAGAAATAGTTATGAGAAATTTATTTAAACTAAAGATATATACACTAGCATTATCAGTAATGGTACTTGCTGGATGTGAAGAGAACTTTTTGGACATCAATGATGATCCGAATAACCCTTTGTCTGTGCCTACTGGTCAGTTAATGACGGCAGCGCAGACGAATATGTCCTATACTTTCGCTAATGGTAGTGGTGGTTTAGGGTTGTATACGGGTACGATTGTGAAGCACTGGGTTCAAAGAGGTACCTTGAATGATTATTCATTACAAGGGACAGACTTTGCAGTGACGACAGGCTGGCAGAGTATTTATGCAGGAGCGATGACTGATCTTCAGGTTGCTATAGAGCAAGCGACAGAAGAGGAGGACTTTGCTACTCTTGGTGCGGCACAATTAATGAGAGTTTACATTATGTCCCATGTTGTTGACTTATGGGGAGATGTACCTTACTTTGAGATTGGTCAGGGTGCAGGGAACGAATCACCAACCTTTGATGATGGTTTAGCAGTATACAATGATCTGTTTACTTTACTGGAAACAGGGTTAAGTAATTTAGAGGCTGGAGTCGATGGTTCAGTAAAGGGAGATTTAATCTATAGTGGTAGCGCAGATAGTTGGATAACGTTTGGTAACAGTCTTAAGCTGAGAATGTTGAATAACGTAAGGCTTCAGCGAGATGTGACAGCGGATGCTCAAGCAGCGATTACTGACGGGGTCATAGAGGCGATAGCTGATGATTTTGAATTAGACTATGGAACGAGTTTCAACCCTGAGAACAGGAATCCAGGATTCTCATTTGAGTGGACAGCAGGTAATGGTAATTACATAGACCCATTCTTTTTTGAGACATTGAGAGGGCAAGATACGTTTGCCCATGGCGGGTTGTTACCAGCAGGAGCAGGAGTAAGGGATCCACGAATTCCATACTACATTTTTAACCAGCTTCCAGCAGGTTCAGGTGATGCAGATGCAGAGAATCCATGTGCCTACTGCCCTTCAAGAAGTGGTTCAGCATTCTTATCGATTTTTTCTCATTCATTCAATATAGACCCTAATGAAGGCTTTGATCAAAGTAATTCACAGTCTTTAGCAGGGTTATACCCGCTGGGTGGAAGATATGATGATGGAGATGGTGGAACAGCTTCGAATGCTGCTACTTTAAATGCAGGTCAGGTGACTGGCCCGGGTAACACTCCTCAGCGATTGTTAGATGCGAGTGAAGTGTATTTCATACGAGCGGAGTTAGCTCAGGTAGGTGTGACAAATGAGACAGCTCGGGATTTATTTTTATCAGCGCTGAACACTTCATTTGCCAAGGTAAATGCGGTAGCTAATTCAGCAGGAGCACCTACCATGTCAGCAACAGCAATCTCAACATATGTGAACGCTGTAATGGCTAACTATGATGCGGCTTCACCAGCAGGGCAATTGGAGTTGATCATGGTTTCTAAGTGGTTGGCCCAATTTGGTAACTCTACTATCAGCTACAACGATATTCGTAGAACGGGCTTCCCTCGATTGCACGATGGTAATACAGATAACTTGAACGTAACCGTTCAGACAAGACAATTTCCTGTTTCATTACCTTATGACATCAATAACTTACAACTCAACGCAGCAGCGCCAAGCCAAAGAGTTATTGCTACAGACAGGGTATTTTGGGATGTTAATTAATCTAAAAGATTTTAAGAATGAAAAATATATTTAAATATTCATTGATACTTTTCTCGCTGGTGTTCTTTGCATCATGTGAGGACGAGGATACACAAAGGATTCCTACTGATGATCTCGGTACGGGTCCAAATGTAAGAATAGTGTTAGACCAGGACTTCTTGTTTATCAACCTGGATGATTTATCTTCAGCCAAGTCGGTTTTCGAGATTTTTTCAGAGAATCCGAATGATATAGCTCAGGTAGATATATCAGTGTCGTACACATCACAAGATGGGACAGTAACGACAGGTTCAGTGGTATTGGAGACCGTAACCGGAGCTGAGATTGCTGCTGCTGGTGGTAACTTGACAGGTTTGGAGATTACTGCTACTGAAATTGTAAATGGGTTAGCAGAGCTAACTTCCCTGAATGATATCGGTGGTGGTGATTTATTTACGTTCACCAATACTACCACAATGGTTGACGGTAGGGTATACCCTGAAGCGACAATAGGTGGTAACTCGAATGTAACGCCCAATATTGTGAATTCAGCGGGTACAACTAGTTTTACGTCTAACTGGCAGTTATATGTAGGTTGTGCTTCACCGGTTGAGGATATCGTAGGTGAGTACACCAGTGAAATTGTAGACACCAATTATGGAGGATTTCTAGGAGACCGCAATGAAGATGTGACGATTACGTTTAAAGGCCCTGAGCCATTCAGATATGAGATATCAGATATTTCATCGTTGGCGTATGTTCCTTTTGGAGGTACTGCTTACCCTGCAGATATCTATGATATTTGTGGTGCACCGGTTATGTTCCCTACAAATACTTTTGGTGGTACAACTCAGGTGGGTCCTGGATCATGGGATCAGGAGAATGGTGTTTTGACTTTACCACTATTTGAAGCATTTAATGGTTTAGGTTGGACAGTTGTTTTAACTAAAAAGTAATTAAAAGATAGAGAACATGAAGAACTTAATATATATACTCATGATAGTAGCTGCAGGTCAGCTACTATCATCATGCGTGGATGACTATCAGGATATTCAGGAACCACCGTTACTGGATGCTCCGGCTGTTTTTAGTTTTACAGTCTCGGATGAAACAGTTCCAACAGGCGGTTCTACTACCATTACATTATCAGTAGTAGATGCACCGGCAGGTTTGGCAGAGGTGACATTAACAGATGTTGATCAGTTTGGTGTAGGTGTAGGAGGAAGCTTTTCAGTTACATCTGCTTTTGCAGGGATTACTGAAGGGGACGTTGTAGTGGAATACACGGCACCAAGTGATTTCTCCCAAGGCATCATTACGCTAATTGTTACAGTTACTGATTCACAGATTAGAAATGGAGAAGATGTTAGTAAGAGTGCATCGATAGAGACAGATGTACTTATTACTTGTGCTCCATTAGATAATAACTATGCAGTGAACACAGTAATTGGTTTTGATGACTTTGATTCAGGTCCGTATAATTTTTCTGAATTATTATTGGCAGTAGACTGTGGTGACAGTTATTTCGTTAATGATATATCAGGAGGCCTTTGGAGTAATGATTACAATGAAGAATATGGCACATCGGCAAGAAATGCTCTTATAACAGTTGATGAAGATACCAATGTTGTAACTTGGACTAACATGGACGGCATGCCTGTCAGTGATCAGTTTGGAGGGACTATAATTCAAGACCCGGATCAACCTGATAGTAATTATGATCCTGCTACAGGAGTTATTACCATTTATTGGTTAGCAACTCGCTGGGGTGAAAATGGAGTTACAACCTATACACCTACCTCAGTAAATTAGTATTAATTTGAACTAGAACAAAAAAGAGACCCACTTCGGGTCTCTTTTTTTTTGAGATAAATACTATTACTAAATGATGTCTATAGTACCATAGATAATCGTTTATATTGAAAGCTTCAAATTTACGCTATTATTAATCCTGTTAAATACATAATTAATAGTACTCTTATTTGTAAAAGGAGGATACAATTTCAGTAGCGATAGTAACTATTTTAAGATGAAGAATTACATCTTATTAAAGGGATTCTTTATTTATTTTTACGATCTTATTGGGAACTTTATTTATCACTTCTTAATTTAAGGGATTAACATTATATGTAATGAAAATAAAATATACCACCTCGATTCTTTTCTTATTTATTGGAACACTAGTTTTAATTGGCATTAATAAATTATTTGATAGTAGACCAGAACGTATTTACTATGAGGAACAGCTTAGTAAACTTCATACCTTGAATAAGAGGGGGGTTACTAATTTTGAATCATTACCTAAAAGAGACAGACCAGATTTGGCATATATCCAAGAGTTTGAAATGACTATGGACCCTAAGCTGGGCTATCCACCAGTCCAAAGACAATTAGAAGCCTTTAGTAAAAAACAATCCATATTAGCGAATAAAATGGATCAATTGACTGCAATACCAGGTGTTCAGTGGAATGAGCGTGGACCCAATAATGTAGCAGGTCGCACAAGGGCTTTAATGTTTGACCCAAATGATAATGAAAGTAAGAAAGTTTGGGCTGGTGCCATTGGTGGTGGTCTGTGGTACAATGATGATATTACTGACCCAACAAAGAAGTGGGTCGCTGTTGATGATATGCTCGATAATTTAGCCATAAGTAGCTTAGCATATGATCCAAATAATTCTCAAATATTTTATATGGGTACAGGCCTGGGTTATACAAGTGACATTCAAGGTCTCGGAATTTGGAAAACTACGGACGGAGGTAATACATGGTCCCAATTAGCAAATACAGATAAATTCAATTTTCATTTTGTACAAAAAATAGAAGTGACAGATGAATCAACGGTTATTGCTTCAACGCTTGAAGGTTTATACAGGTCAACGGACGGAGGTAGCTCATGGAATAAAGTTATAGATGGAAGGTTCGGAGATGTTGAAATAGCATCTAATGGAATGATCATTGCTACACAAGGAGTTAACTCCAGTGGAGCAATATTTAAGTCAACAGATGATGGCTTAACTTGGTCAAACGTTACTCCTCAGGGGGCATCTGCTACTAGAATTGAGGTTGCGATATCACCTTCAAATCCAAATATAATATATGCAGTAGCAGATGGAGGCCGTGACGATCAAGATGTTGCTTGGTTCAAGAAATCAGTGAATTCAGGAGAAAATTGGGAAGATGTAACGATTCCTCTTTACATGGAACAAGATTGTTCAATGGGTGCAAGCCATTTTACTCGAGGACAAGCTTTTTTTGATTTAATACTCGCTGTACACCCAAATAATCCATCAATAGTAATTGCCGGTGGTATAGACTTACATAAATCGTCTGATGGAGGCATAAGCTGGCAACCCATTTCTTACTGGACTGGATCATTTTGTGATGATTACGTACATGCAGACCAACATGAAATTACATTTAGGCCAGGCTACCCAAATGAAGCTATTTTTGGAAGTGATGGCGGAGTATCGTATTCTGCAAATGTTGGTAATTCAAATAATCCAGAGTTTGATGATAGGAATTTAGGATATAATGTTACAACATTTTATTCGGTAGCTATTGAAAATAGCGTTGGCTCTAATTATATGCTTGCGGGCGCTCAAGATAATGGTACACAAAAGTTTACAAGAGCTGGTGTAGGATCTACTTTAGAGGCAACAGGTGGCGATGGTGGATTTTGTTTCATTGATCAAGATAATCCAAATTATCAGATTACTAGTTTTGTTTTTAATTCTTACCGTTGGTCTTCAGATGGAGGTAGGACATTTACGAATATTTCAGATGATCAAAGTTTAGGCAGATTTATAAACCCTTCGGAATATGATAGCGAGTCGGATATTCTGTATGGAGCAGGTGGTCTTAATCAATTTACAAGAATTACCGATATCACTTCTTCTCCTTCAGAATTAGAAACGATAGAAATTGAATTATCTTCAAGACAGATAACAACCATAAAAGCATCTCCTTACACATCAAATAGACTTTTCGTTGGTGTTCGAGTTAGCGGAGGAGAGGGGCTAATTTTTTCAATAGATAATGCTCATACCAGTACGCCTAGTGTAACAGAAATTACTGGCAATTTTGAAGCTAACCCTGGAGGTTGGGTTTCAAGTATTGACGTAGGTGCAACTGATGATCAACTACTTGTAACATTCTCGAATTATGGGGTTTCTTCTGTATATGAAACCACAGATGGAGGAACCAATTGGATTAGTAAGGAAGATAACTTACCTGATATGCCCGTAAGATGGGGTCTATATAATCCAGAGAATTATGATCAAGTTATGCTGGCTACTGAGCTAGGAGTTTGGTCAACCAATTCGTTTTCTGGAACACCTGATTGGGAACCGACTAATTCAGGGTTGGCTAATGTGAGGTGTGATATGTTAAGATATAGAGAGTCTGATGGAATAGTATCGGTGGCCACATACGGTAGAGGAGTTTTTACTACCAATATTTTTGCGAAAGATGCAAATGCTGATTTTCAAACAGATCAGGTAGTAGCATATGTTGGTGTCCCTGTTCAATTTTCAGATAATTCTCTACTACCTAACAATGATTGGACGTGGAATTTTGGTGACGGAACTAATTCCAGTGATCAGAATCCGACACACACATATAATACTCCTGGACATTATACAATTTCTTTGTCTATCGATGGAGGAGTTAGTATTGAAGAAAAGATTAACTATGTTACAATTCTACCAGTAAAATCCACCCCCTATCTGGCTGCAGATGGAGGGGGTTTCGAGTCTAACCCGGACGATTTTACTTCAAAGTCTTTATTAAATGGTATTGATCATTGGGAAAGAGGTGCTCCAGGAAACAGGTTAACAACTGTTAATTCAGGAACAAATACTTGGAAGACAGGACTTACTACTGACATCTCGGATGAAGGTTTTGACTATATATGTGCACTATATTCACCTGCATTTGATATGTCTGATAATACTAAGGAATACAAATTGTCATTTTATAAGAGTATGGAAAATGGTTATTGTAATGCTCCACATGGTTTGCAATTACAGTATAGTATAGATGGTGGTATTAATTGGTTTACTTTAGGTACTTCACAAGGTGAGCTAGAAGGTACTAACTGGTATAATAGGGGTGATAACACAGGATGTTCTATAGAACAGTCCGTGTTTTTTAATAAAGTTGGCTGGAATGCTACAAGCTTAACAACCGATAACGGAACAATAGATAATTCGGTCGATAACGAAATTACTCAATATCTACTAAATAATTTGGCTGGTCAAGCTAACGTCTCTTTCAGGTTTGTTAGTTCAGTTAATACAGGTTCGGGTAATGATAATGAAGGAAGTGTCTATGATCGAGATGGATTCATGATTGATGATTTCGAGATTATTGTATCTGAAGCTAGTGCAGAATTCACAGCAAATCAGACTATTGTATCAGTTGATCAACAAGTTGAATTTACTTATTTATCAAATGGAGCTCAATCCTTTGCTTGGGACTTTGGTGATGGAACGGCTTCAGATGTTGAAAACCCTATTCATTTGTATAGTAGCCCGGGTATTTATACAGTAAGTTTAGAAATTGTTAATAATGTAGAAACTTTGGTTAATACTAAAACGGATTATATAATTGTTCTTCCCAAAAGAGAAGTACCTTATTTGCTTGATGATGGAGGTGATTTTGAAACGAATACCACTGATTTTGGAGCTCAAAATATAACAGGTACTGGCTTTGAATTGGGTAATTCACCAATTGATGGAAAAGATGGAACAGCAAGTGGATCAAATGCGTGGGTTATAGGCCTAAATGACTCAGAGTATGTTGATGATTCAGAAGCCAGACTTATTTCACCTACATTTGCTTTTAATACACTGGGTAATTATACTCTTGAATTCAAGTCTAAACATAAATTTGAAGATAATTGGGACGGGTTTATAGTGGAATATTCTGTTGATTTAGGAGATAGCTGGGTAAAACTTAACAATGTTGAAGAGGAAGGTTGGTATAATCAAATAAGTGATCCTTTATCTGTGTTTGGTGCCAATCAACCAATTTTTAGTGGTGATACACAAGGTGAGTTTGTGACTTTCAGTACTGATGTATCTTTTTTATATCCGAACAATAATGTGATCTTTAGATTTTTATTTTTAAGTGATGCAGCGACAGTCGATGTTGGAATGGCACTAGATGACTTTCAGTTGTTAGGTCCAGAACCTGGCCCTGCTGTCGCTGATTTTTCAATTAGCGGTGATACAGGATGTGATGGGCAAGTGCTGAATTTTATAAATTTGTCGAATGGTACAATTGAAAGCCTTACATGGGATTTTGGATTAAATGCTACGCCACAGATGGCAGAGGGTATTGGACCACATACTGTAACTTATGAGAGTGATGTTTTAACTACAAATACGGTGGTTTTAACAGCCGTGGGTACAATTAACGGTGAAGTAATAAAGGAAGAAGAGATATCAATTGCACCATTACACCAACCAGAACCATTTGTAATTGATTATCTTCCCGGAAATTCTGCAACTCTTACGGCTTCCACTGGTGATGAATTCCAATGGCTCAAAAATGGTGAAGAGATACTTGGTGAGACTGACCAAACTATTACTATTAATGAGTTTAATGTCGACTATTCAGTGTTGGTAGGTATTGATGGGTGTTTTGTGGAAAGTGATGTACAAACTGTTATTTCAAGCATATATAGGGATTCAGACAATGTAAATTTTAATCTTTATCCTAACCCAATTAGATCAAATGTTTTAAAAGTAACATTGGATAGTAGAAGTTTTGGAAATTCTGTTGACTGTGAAATTTATAATCTTTTTGGTACGAGAGTAAGAGTGTACAGAAATAATCAATTGACTAATAACATAATCACTTTAGATATTACTGGATTGTCTTCGGGTTCTTATTTGTTGAAAGTGATCAATGGAAATAATGTGTTGTCTAGACAAATAATAGTAAATAGGTAGTAAATGAAAAAAATAATATTATTTTGTTCTTTGTTACTGGTATTCTCCTGTAATTCGTCTAATACATCTAGTTCTGGTATGCAGGACAACTCAGAGACGAGGAGTAAAATCATTTTAAGTCCTGATAAAGAATATACTTTAGTTATTAATCCAGCAACTTACGGAGTAAACCACTTTTCAGTAGTAAAAGATAAATTGAAAGTGTATGAAGATTCGTACGAGAGTGGTTATGTAAAATGGTATGATTCTCACAGGCTTGAAATATTCAAGACTCCAGGTATTATACCTCCTAGTAAGAATAAGAATGACTTTATTATTATTTATGATGTTGAATCTAAAAAGAGTAAGACCAAAACGGAAATAGAAGGGCCAGATAATAATTGATTTTTTGTTTCAGAAATTGGTAAATGCTCTTTGATAATTACAAGAGCATTTTTTATAAAGAGTCAATTAGTATTCTTAATTGAAAGAATAGTTAATATTAATGTTTATTCAATTAATTATTAATCTAACTACACGACCATTTGGAGAATGTATGTGATAAAGCCCATCTGGTAATTGTTCAATATTTATTACTTGACTTTTTTGAGTGAGTTCTATACTCATCAATTCTTGTCCCGCAACATTTTTTATAGTAATTATATTACCTATACTTCCTTTGATTACTAACTGTCTTGATGCGGGATTAGGATATATCTCCAATGTTGTGGTATTGATATCTTTATTTAGATCGTTAGAAGTAACTTGATCATATAATTCTATAAATCCTTTAGGAGATAAGTCTTTACCATTGAAGCCGTTGAATTCAATTGAGTATTTATGAGCCATAAATACTGTATTTCCGACAGCAATGTCACCTTGCTTGTAAACTTGCTCAGGATTAACAGGATTGACATATAACCAAACTCTTTCACCAGATGAATTAACTTCAAACAAGTTTCCTTTCGCTCCCTCACATATTAATATATTACCGTTAGGTAATTGCTGGGCAGATGAAAATCGCAACGAGAAGAAATCCTCCTGAGGATTACTAGTATATGAAGAGGTAAATGCAAGCGGTTCGAAAAGGCCTGTGTTATTATATGTAAATGTTCCAGGATCAAAAATATCAATACTAGAATAATTACTCTCTCTAAATTCTCCATTATTAAAGAGCATAATTTCACCTGCATTAGGGAGCCCTTCAGGTATCCAATGTGTAAAATGTTGACTGAAAAGTTTTCGGTCTTGATCATCGCCTTTCTTATATGCTTGTGGGTTACCCCATCGGTAAAGTAAATCGCCACCTCTGCCGTAAAACCCGCCAGAATGACTCGCTGCTTCTTCTGAAGATGTACTATGATCGATAATCCAAACCTCACTATAAGCATGAGCACTGAGCATAATCAAATCTTGTTCAGCGTTATAGTCAACATAATTTATATGATTCCACGATTTTCTAACAGAAGTAAAATAATTAATATCTATTAGCTCGGGATGTTCTGATACAGAGCCATAATTCCTTTTGGAAGGATCATTGTCTTGAATTAAGTGATCCCATACATACCATTCCCAAACTATATCTCCACCAGTTGCACCTGAAGGTTTAACTTCAACTAGATGGCAAGCAAAAAGTTCACCTTCATCTAAAGTTCCCGGAAGTCGTCCATTTTCAACGCTCTCTGTTTCACTTTTTAATTCCCAACCTATTATAATTATATTCCCATTGGGAAGAACCTCAAAATCATGATGATGCCTTTTTTCAGAATCAGAATAAAAATATTGCCAAAGTAAATTGTTGTCCCAATCAAATTTTTCAATTACACCACCCCCACCTGGACCGTTGATTGCTCCTTCGGGACCATATTGACCACCCCTAAATAAATTACCTTCCTCATCAAGATAAACCGTGAAGCCAGTGACGAACTCACTTTGCCAGGAATTCACTATTTGACCATCATTGTTTATTAAAAATGTTTTTAGCTGTCCCATCGGTGAAAATAGGGTATAACCATCACTTACATTATCGGGGGAGCTCTCAATTAAACCAACAGTATTTTGGCAATAGGAATTGTTAAAAAAGAAAAGAGAAAGGAAAATTAATAATAATCTCATTGTTAATATGTTTAACCAAAGTTGAAAGTTAATAATTCAGGTTAAAATTGAATAATAATCTTTGATAAAGCTATATTAAAAATTTACTTATATAATCGTCCACACCTTCTTCCAAGGTGTGGAATTTTTTATTGTAACCTATTGAAACTAATTTACTCATATTAGCCTCTGTAAAGTACTGATACTTGTCCCTAATATCTTCTGGAGTATCTATAAATGAAATATCTTCTGGTTTGTCCATCGCCTTAAAAACAGCTTTCGTTAAATCAAGAAATGTTCTTGCCTTTCCACTACCTAAATTATAAATCCCAGAATCCTTTCTATGATGCATTAGCCAAAGACAAACGTCTACCACATCTTTCACATAAACAAAGTCTCTCATTTGTTCACCGTCTTTAAATTCAGGATTATGCGATCGAAACAACTTCATTGCATCAGTATTTTTAATTTGGTTGTAAGCATGCCAAACTACTGAAGCCATTCTTCCTTTGTGGTATTCATTAGGCCCGTAGACATTAAAGAATTTTAAACCAACCCAAAACAGCGGTTTTTTATCCTGTTCAAGTGCCCAAACATCAAAATCTTGCTTCGATTGTCCATAGGGGTTCAAAGGCTTTAGCTTAGGTATTTCCTCTTCGTTGTCATCGTAACCAAATTCACCGAGACCATAAGTAGCAGCAGATGATGCATAAACCAGCGGTATTTGGTGTTTAATACATAACTTCCAAACTGACTTGGTATATTCAGTATTCATTTTTGTTAGTAGCTCAACATCAAAAAGAGTAGTATCCGTTTTTGCACCTATATGAAAGATGAATTCAACTTTCTGGCCGTTGAGATCTAGCCAATTAATGAATTGGTCTCTATCAATCCTCTTACTTATTTTGAGCCCTGCAATATTTTTGTTTTTATCCTCTCTGTCGAAATTATCAACTGCTATAATGTCATTGAAATTCTCATTATTTAGCTTTTCAATAAGCTGACTCCCAATAAATCCTACGGCTCCTGTTACTACTATCATTATGTTCTGGTTTTTGACAAAATAACCTAATTACATTCAATTATGTAAAAGGTTTATTAAAATGTTGCCTTTAGTATCTTTGCATCATATTTAATGGATATGGTTTTCGTAAGTAGACATGAACATTTTAATGCAGCACATAAGCTGTATAATCCAAACTGGTCAGAGGAGAAAAATGAGGAAGTTTTTGGTCCCTGCGCCAACTCGAATTGGCATGGGCATAATTTTGAGATAATTGTAACCGTAAAGGGCGAGCCTGACAAAGAAACAGGATTCGTGATTGATTTGAAGAAACTAAGTTCACTTATTAGAAAAGAAATCATTGCCAAAGTTGATCATAAAAATTTGAATCTTGATGTGGATTTTATGATTGGGAAGATGGCCAGCACAGAAAACCTTGTCATTGAATTTTGGAAAATTCTAAAGCCTCAAATTGAACTCATTGCACCTAATGCTCAATTGTACAGCATCAAATTGTATGAGACACCTCGAAATTTTGTAGAATATTATGGTTAAATCAATATGAGATATTACCTGGTTGCTGGTGAAAGGTCTGGAGATCTTCACGGCAGTAATTTAATAAAGGAAATATCTAAGCTTGATAAATCAGCAAACTTTAGGGGCGTTGGTGGTGATGAGATGATAAGTGCAGGACTTGATGCTAATATACATTACAAGGAATTAGCTTTCATGGGGTTTTTAGAGGTGTTGCTGAACCTCAGAACAATAAGGTCATTCCTTATTAAAACCAAAGAGGATATAATATCTTATCGGCCTGATGTCGTTATTCTAATCGATTATGGTGGATTTAATTTAAAGTTAGCTTCCTTCTTACATAAAAAAGGAATCAAGGTTTTCTACTACATTACGCCTAAAGTATGGGCATGGAATCAAGGAAGGGCGTATAAAATTAAACGTCTAGTTGATAGAATGTTTGTTATTCTTCCTTTTGAAAAAGAATTCTACAAAAAATTCGATTGGGATGTTGATTATGTCGGAAACCCTGTCTTGGATGCTATTAAAAACCACAATTATAAGGAAGTAAGTTTCTCTAATAACGATAAACCTATCATTGCCATTCTACCTGGGAGTAGGTCTCAGGAATTAAAAACTACATTGCCTGAGGTTAAAAAAGTTATCATCAATAATCCTCAGTTGTATTTTGTGATTGCGAAGGTTAATAACCTTGAACTATCTCAATATTTTGGATTAGAGGATTTTGAAAACGTTGAGCTCACAGAAGGAAATACTTACGATTTGTTGAAACAAAGTAAAGCCGCTATTGTAACTTCTGGTACAGCAACTTTAGAGACGGCACTACTAAAAGTACCACAAGTTGTCATTTATAAAACAAGTTTTACTTCATACGTAATAGGAAAGAGGTTGATTAAAGTAGGCTATATCTCTCTTGTAAATTTAATCGCAGATAAACCCGTTGTGAAAGAGCTTATTCAAAATGATTTAAATAAAAACCAACTCGAAAACGAACTCTATTTATTGATTAAAGATGACAACAAGAGAGCACAAATAATTGAAGACTATAATAAAATAGAACGTACGTTAGACATAGGTTCTGCCTCTAAGAATACCGCTGAATTAATAATAAAATATTTAAACTAGGCAACCTTCAACTTACTGTATCGAGACTTGTTAAATTTCTCTTCAGCATAGGCCCTTGTTACTATAAGTTTAGATGAATCTTTTGTAGATGGCATTTCGAACATCGCATCATTAACAATAGCCTCACAGATAGACCTCAATCCACGAGCACCGAGTTTGTATTCCATCGCTTTAGTTACTATAAAATCAATAGCACCTTTTTTAAACTCTACTTCTATATCCTCCATTTTAAACAATTTTTCATATTGCTTAATTAGAGCATTTTTAGGCTCAGTCAATATCTTAGTTAATGCCTCTTCATCAAGAGGGTTCAGGTATGTCAATACCGGCAAACGACCAATAAGTTCAGGTATTAACCCGAAACTTTTTAAATCCTGTGCAGTTACAAATTGAAGTAAATTATCATTTTCAACATCTAAAGGTTTTAAAGCATCCTCTTTAGAAGCAAATCCCAACGGTCTTGTATTAATTCTTTTTGCAATATTTCTAGATATACCATCAAAAGCACCACCGCAAATAAATAGAATGTTTTCGGTGTTTACTGAAATCATTTTTTGATCAGGGTGCTTTCTGCCCCCTTGGGGAGGCACATTAACTGTTGTACCTTCTAATAGTTTTAGCAATGCTTGCTGAACGCCCTCTCCACTTACATCTCTTGTTATTGAAGGGTTGTCCGACTTTCGTGCAATCTTATCTAACTCGTCAATGTAAACGATACCGCGCTCCGCAGCATCGGTATCGTAATCAGCTGACTGTAGAAGTCTGGTAAGTATGCTCTCTACATCTTCACCAACATAACCCGCCTCAGTAAGTACAGTAGCATCAGCGATGCAAAACGGCACTTGTAATATTTTAGCGAGAGTCCTGGCTAAATATGTTTTGCCAGTTCCTGTTTCTCCAACCATAATAATGTTAGATTTTTCAATCGTCACATCATCATCAGTTGGTTTCTGCATTAATCGCTTATAGTGATTATAAACAGCAACTGACATCACCTTCTTTGCTTCATCTTGACCAATAACGAATTCGTCAAGAAATTTTTTCATTTCAACAGGCTTTACCAAGTTAAAACTAGGAGCACCTGTAGAACCGCTACCTGTTTTCTTTTCGTCACTAAGAATTTGATTGGCCTGAGTAATACACTTATCACAAATGTGCGCGTGTATACCCGAGATCATTAAATCAACATCTTTTTTATTTCTACCGCAAAATGAACAAGTAACTTCTGACATAATTTTATTTTTTCTCTAATACCTCATCGATCAAGCCATATGCTTTGGCCTCGCTTGCCCTCATCCAATAATCTCTATCAGAATCTTTCTCTATTTTATCGTATTTCTGACCGCTGTGTTTAGCTAGTATGTTATAAAGATCTTTTTTAACTTCTAATGTTTGCTTTAACGATATCTCCATATCTGATGCCTGCCCCTGCATACCACTCATTGGTTGGTGAATCATGATTCTTGCATGTGGTAGTGCAGATCGTTTTTTATCATGCCCTGAAGCAAGAAGTACCGCACCCATTGAAGCTGCAAGACCAGTACAAATTGTAGCAACGTCAGGATTCACATATTGCATTGTATCATAAATACCCAACCCGGCATATACAGAGCCTCCTGGGCTGTTGATATACATAATAATATCTTTTTTCGGGTCGCTAGACTCTAAAAAGAGCAACTGAGCCGTAATAATGTTCGCAATCTGATCATCAATTCCCATTCCTAGAAATATGATTCTGTCAGAAATCAGTCGGGTAAAAACATCTATAGCACGGAAGTTTCCAGGTCGTTCTTCAATAACGTATTGAGTCATATTTTCGATAGCACTTGAGTAATCATCAAATGCATGACCGCTTATACCTTGACCTTTAACAGCAAATTTTCTAAGTTCTTCTTTATTTATCATCGTATTTTATCTCTTTTAAAGTACTCAATGTTAGTAAGAAAATCTAGATTTATATAAAAAAAGCCCATCCATTTAAGGTGAGCTTCTTCATAACATTAATCGTTATTAATTAGTTTTCGGCTGCTTTTTTAAACTCTTCCAAGTTTACCTTTTTATCGCTAACCGATATTTTTTCTTTAACTAAGTCCATGATTTTGTCTTCACGAAGCTCATTGTAAACTTTC
The DNA here is from genome assembly GCF_017068455.1 of Fulvivirga lutea. Classification (NCBI taxonomy): domain Bacteria; kingdom Pseudomonadati; phylum Bacteroidota; class Cytophagia; order Cytophagales; family Fulvivirgaceae; genus Fulvivirga; species Fulvivirga lutea. The sequence goes on along the minus strand of NZ_CP070608.1, from coordinate 3,846,218 downwards.
ATATAGTTCTGTCCATTTTCAGCTTGAAGGTAATTGTCTGCAAATGAATCTAAATGATCCTTCAATTGCTCAGCAGCAGCAGGACCACCTAATTGACTTAAAATCATCCCTTTTGCTCGGTCTTTTACATCAGCGTGCTCAACTTTAATTTCGTTGTCTTCACTTATTTTGTTTCGCAATAAGTCCCACTTCAATGACCTAACATATTCATCAAACTCCTTCTCAATATCTTCCTCGGTAACTTTACCTTCATTAGTTACAAGAAGCCATTTTTTTAAGAATTTTTCAGGTACTTCAATTTTGGTACTCTTAATTAAAGTATCTCTTATATCTCTGTTTAATAAAAGGTTAGATTCTCTCTTATAATTTTCTTCAACAGTCTGTTTTACCTTTTCAGTAAACTCACTTTCAGATTTTACTACATCTTTACCAAAAACCTTATCGAACAAGTCTTGATTCAATGTTGCTGGTACCGTTCTGTTAACATTTTTTACAGTAAACGTGAATTTTCCTTTTATATCGTGAGCCTTATCATGACCAATATCTAATAAGCTCATTAAATCATGGATGTCATTTACCAATTTATGGATTTCAATTTCAACAGAATCTCCGGACTTAAGCCCCTTGAATTTCTTCTGCTCTTTCTTATTAATGTTATCCCATTTCAATAATGATTCATTGGATAAATCACCATCAACTTCTTGAAACGTTCCAAAGAGATCATCACCTTCTTCACTTACTTCAGGGTTGGTGACTTCACCAAATTGTTTCTTAACATTGTCAAGGGTTTCATTCAGCCCTTTCTTATCAAGCTCTATGGTGTATGATTTAACTTTCACTTTAGATGAGATATCATATTTAAAGTCATCAACCATTCCAATCTCGTATTCAAACTCAAATTCCTTTTGAGTGTCCCAATCTATGTTTTTAGATTTTTCCTGATCGGGTAGAGGCTCACCAATGAGTTGGATATTGTTCTCTTTTACATAATTGTTGATCGACTGAGATAAAGTATTATTTACTTCTTCTACTAAGATAGATTTGCCATACATCTTTTTGATGAGACCCGTAGGTACTTTGCCCGGTCTGAAGCCTTTAATGTTGGCTTTCTTGGCATAATCTTTCACTTTTTCCTCAACCTTAGGTTGATAATCAGTTTCGTTTAACTTAACTTTAATAATAGCTTCTGTTGAACTTTTTTTGTCTAATGAGATGTCCAAAGTAATAGAGGTTTAGTTCGGTGATATTGTAAATTAAAAACCCTCAATCTCGATTTTTATTCATCGTGATCGAGGGTATTTCTTTGTGCGGATGGAGGGACTCGAACCCCCATGCCGTGAGGCGCTAGATCCTAAGTCTAGTGCGTCTACCAATTTCGCCACATCCGCTTATTTCAAAATGGAGTGCAAATGTATTTATAAATTCTGATTGTGCAAATATAAAATTTTAGTTTTTTTGTTTTTAAATGAACCCGGTTTTGTATGATTGAAATTGACGTTGAAGAAGAAAATAAGGAGATTGTAAAAAGATATCGTCAGCTTCTCAGAAATGCGAAGCCGTTTTTAAAGGACAACGATTCCAAGTTAATAAGGAAGGCCTTTAATACAGCCTTAGAAGCACACAGTGGTACAAGAAGAAAATCAGGTGAACCATATATATTTCACCCTATTGCTGTAGCAAGAATCTGCGTTACAGAAATTGGCCTGGGTACAACCTCAATAATATCAGCACTACTTCACGATGTTGTTGAAGATACTGAATGGACAATCAAAGATATTGAAAGAGATTTCGGTAGAAAGATTGCTCGAATAATAGATGGCTTAACTAAAATCTCTGGCGTATTTGAGCATGGTAGTTCACAACAGGCCGAGAATTTTAGAAAAATGCTTCTTACACTTTCAGAGGATGTCAGGGTAATTCTTGTAAAACTGGCTGATCGGTTGCACAACATGCGTACTCTGGAAAGTATGCCGGTTAATAAGCAATATAAAATCGCATCAGAAACAATATTCTTATATGCTCCTTTAGCTCACAGGCTTGGTCTCTATACGATTAAGTCTGAAATGGAGGATTTATATCTTCGGTATACTGAAGCTGAAGTATACGAAGATTTAGTACGAAAAATTGATGCTACTAAAGAAGCCCGCACCAGGTTTATTAAGAGTTTTATAAGGCCAATTCAAAGAAATTTGAATGATCTTAGTTTGGACTATGTAATCAAGGGCAGGCCGAAGTCAGTATACTCCATTTGGAATAAAATGAAGAAACAGGATATTCCTTTTGAGGAAGTTTATGACCTTTTTGCGATTCGTATCATTTTAGATGTGCCGCCAGAAGCTGATAAAGCTGCTTGCTGGCAAGTGTATTCCATAGTAACTGATTTCTATAAACCCAATCCTGATCGGTTGCGCGACTGGATAAGTACACCAAAGGCCAATGGATACGAATCTTTGCACACTACCGTAATGGCGAAAAACGGTCAGTGGGTGGAAGTTCAAATTAGAACCAAGCGCATGGACGATATTGCTGAAAAAGGATATGCTGCCCATTGGAAGTATAAAGAGAGTGATGCCGGAAGCTCCGGTCTTGAGCAGTGGATATCAAAAGTTCGAGACATGCTGGAACAAAATGATTCATCAGCATTAGAATTTGTTGATGACTTTAGAGGTAACCTATTTAGTGATGAGGTTTTTGCCTTTACTCCTAAAGGTGAACTAAAAACATTACCGAGGGGCGCCACAGCTCTGGATTTTGCATTTGAAATTCATACAGAAGTTGGAGCAAAATGTATAGGAGCAAAAGTTAATCAAAAACTAGTGCCTATTAACTATACCCTTAAAAATGGCGATCAGGTTGAAATTCTAACTTCCAATAAGCAAAAGCCAAATGAAGATTGGCTACGTTTTGTAGTAACTTCAAAGGCTAAGAGTAAGATAAAGGATGGTCTAAAAGAAGATAAAAAACTGCTGGCTGAAGAAGGTAAAGAGTTACTCTTCAGAAAGCTAAGACAGTTTAAAATCGATAACAACCATGAAACAGTGGATAAGCTCAGAGCTTATTTCAACATGGGAAGTATTTTCGATCTGTATTTACGCGCAGGGAAAGGTCTTATAGATAATAAAGATCTAAGGAGGTTTAAAGACTTTAAGCCCTCGGGTACAATAAAATCGCGTCCTACCTCAAAAATTTCAGACGCTCGCTCCTTTGAGAAAGAGATTGTAAAGGTAAAGTCCAATGATGTCCTATTAATAGGCGAAGATATGGATGTGATTGACTACAAGTTAGCGAAATGCTGTAATCCAATTCCAGGAGACAATGTATTTGGCTTTGTAACTGTTACCGAAGGGATTAAAATACATAGAGTCTCATGCCCTAATTCCCCAGAGTTACTTGCAAATCATGGACATAGAGTTGTCAAGGCTAAATGGGCCAGCGAGCACGAAGCAGCTTTCTTAGTTAGTATGAAGATAATCGGAACAGATAGAGTAGGCCTTATTAATGATGTTACCAAAATAATTTCTGATGAACTTAAAGTGAATATGAGGTCAATGTCTATCGACACCGATTCAGGAATCTTTGAGGGAGAAATAATGCTTTATGTGAACGATACTAGACATTTAGATTTATTAATAACCAAGCTTGAAAAAGTAGAAGGGGTAGTCAAGGTTTCAAGACTAGAAGCCTGATAACATTCTCTTGTTCTAAGAGGCTATCTTCT